>NZ_QUAJ01000016.1 GCF_003391055.1 Psychrilyobacter piezotolerans | reverse complement strand
TCGGAATCTTAGTCTGGGCATTATTATTAGGGGTAGCATTAAAGCATGCACCGGCTTCTACTAAAACAATGATCACAGACTTTTCAGACGGGCTGTCTCAAATTGTAAGATGGGTTATCCATTTAGCACCATTCGGGATCATGGGATTAGTGTTCAATTCAATTGCAACCAGTGGACTAGCCTCATTATTACAGTACGGTAAATTATTAGGCTTATTATTAGGAGCTATGGCATTTATGGCACTGGTAGTAAACCCGATAATTGCATTTATCATGATGAGACAAAACCCTTACCCATTGGTATTCAGATGCTTAAAAAGAAGCGGAATTACAGCTTTCTTTACCAGAAGTTCGGCTGCAAATATCCCGGTAAACATGGAATTATGCGAGGAATTAGGATTAGATAAAGACATGTATTCAGTATCTATCCCTTTAGGAGCTACTATAAACATGGCAGGAGCAGCTATCACAATATCTGTATTAACTCTTGCAGCAGTACATACATTGGGTATCCAAGTAGACTTCGGAACGGCTCTTATCTTAAGTATCTTATCGGCTGTCAGTGCTTGTGGAGCATCTGGTGTAGCAGGTGGATCATTACTTCTTATCCCATTAGCCTGCAGTTTATTTGGTATCCCAAATGAAGTAGCAATGCAGGTAGTTGGAGTAGGATTTGTAATCGGAGTAATCCAGGATTCAGTAGAAACTGGTCTTAACTCTTCAACAGACGCATTATTTACAGCTGTAGCTGAATTTGCACAATGGAGAAGAGAAGGTAAAAAAATCGTTATCAACAAAGAAGTTAACTTATAAGAATGAATAAAAAAGGAAGAGTTAAGTGTTTTGCTTAACTCTTCTCACAGTCATTACAATAGTTTTCTTGTGTGTTAACAGAAATAAACTCATCGGCGCATTTTAAAATAACTCACTTAATTTTTTATTAAGTTTTGCATAGATCCTTTCTTTAAACCAGGCTTCTGTAGATCTCTCTATGGACTCTTCTAATCCAAACCATTCTACTCCGCTATTTTCATCTGCTTTTACAGTCAAAATTTCTTTTTCATTTGCTTCAAATAAGTATGTTATATTTAAATGTAAATGGGAAGAAATATATTCTCCATTTTTTATATGTCCATCTACTGTGAGTATTTCAAGGGAAAAGATATCTCTTGATACAGGTATAATATTATTGAGGCCGCTCTCTTCCTTAACCTCCTTAATGGCTACAGTGAATAGATCTTTTTCTCCGTCAGCATGACCCCCCATCCAGGACCATGAATCATAAATATTATGATAGATCATCACGACTTTACTTCTATCTTTATTTACAACCCATGCAGATGCCGTCATATGTGCTATTTTATTGTCTCTGCTAAAAATATTCTTTTCCCTTTCTAAATATTTCAATATTCCTATTTTGTCATGTCTTTCCTGTTCATTATATGGTTCATAATTTTTTATTTGATCTATTATATCCATCTGTAAAGTTATCTCCTTTTTCTTAATCAGCTTCTACTGCTGTTATAGTTTCATTCTTTATTAAGGCTGCTGCAATCGATCCAATTAACGTTGGAGCCAGCCATGCAAATCCTTCTGAAGCTAACGGAAAAGAATTGAAGACAGCTGTTAATACAGGTGAAATATTAAAGCCGGCCAGGACCTCAAAGACACTGAAAATCAATCCCATGGTAACACTGACTTTAAAAACCCTGGTATTTTTTATTTTAAGGATATTTAAAATTATAAGTATAATAGTTACCGGGTATAAAATTATAAGTATTGGGACAGCTATATCAACTATGAACCCTAATCCGGTAGCACCCAGAACACTGGAGATAACACAGGTTACTATAGTTATAGTTTTATAGGAAAACTTTGATTTTGCAGCAAAGAAATTAGATACTGTAGCTACCAGAGCTATAGATGTTGTAAGGCATGCTACTATTGCACATATTCCAAAAGCCATTAGGCCAAATGATCCTAAAGAATTTTTTGCAAGATACATAACAAGTTCAGCTTTTCCAAGATTTAAATTTTTTCCATTTGCCATGGCACCTAGATATAACAGACCTCCGTATACCAATGCTAACCCCAGGGCTGCTATGATACCGGATTTCACGATCATAGAACTCTGTTCTTTATCATCTGTATATCCATTTCCCTTTAAGCTTTCTACAATTACAGAACCAAATATAACAGAGGCTATTGCGTCCATTGTCTGGTATCCACCGAAGAAACCATAAGAGAAGGAATTTTGAATTATAGTTTTTTCTCCGGGAACTCCGAATCCTAAGAATATCCCCTTAACTATCACCAGTGAAAGGATGATAAGGATAATAGGAGTCATATATTTTCCGATATTATTAAGCAGTTGAGACGGCTTTATTACCAATATATAAACTATTACGAAATATATGGTTGAGGCCATTAGGGGATTAATCTCTCCAAAGTTTGGAACGATTCCCATCTCATAGGCAGTGGCTGCTGTTCTTGGTATGGCCAGCATAGGACCTATAGCAAGTATTAACAGCGAAAAGTAAAGGGTGTTGAAGTTTTCTGAAACTTTGTTTGCAAAATTATTGGTATTTCCAGCTCTACTGAAAGCTATCAGCCCGCCCACAGGGAGACAAATTCCTGTAAGAAAAAATCCGGCTGAAGACATGAGCCACTCTTTACCGGTGACGACACCTATCTCTGGCGGAAAAATAAGATTTCCAGCTCCAAAAAACATAGCAAATATTGCTAATCCAAATATAAATACATCATTATTTTTTTTCATCGTAGTTTCCTCCCTAGAAGTACTATATTTATGTAGTATTGTACTTGTTTTTAATGATTGTATAAGTTTAACACAAATAAAATAAAAAGTATATTGGTTTTGTGCTTTTATTCACTTATATTTAAAAAATTAAAAAAATTAACAGGTTATTTAACAGAAAGAAGATCTTCAGGAGATAAAAAAAGCAGATAGAAACTTCTATCTGCTGATTAATTGACTATAATAATTGGACTACATAAATAAATATATAAATATCGGAATGAATGGAGCCAGACTAAGATTTGCAACTTTTATTTTGGTTATTCCTAAGATATTAAATCCGATGGCCATAATTACCAGTGATCCTACACATGTTATTTCATCAATAACAAGTGCTGATAGAAATGGTGAAAGAGTTCCAGCAAATAAAACTATAGCTCCCTCATAGAATAAAATCAAAAATGCTGAGAAAAACACACCTATTCCCATTGTTGCCGACATTGCAAGGACTACAAAAAGGTCGATAAATGCCTTTGCATATAATATTTCATGGTTGCCAATAAGTCCGCTTTGAAGTGAACCCACTATTGCCATTGCTCCTACACAAATTACCATGGTAGCATTTAGAAATCCTTCTACCAAGGACTCCTCCGTATCCGATTTAAATTTAGCTTCCACAGCCAGTCCGAATTTTCTCAGTCTGTGATCTATATCGATTAATTCACCGATAATGCCTCCTAAAGCTATTGAACCTATGGCTACCAGTATGTTTTGTCCTTTTAAGGAACCTGATATTCCAATGTATAATACACACAGCCCCATGCCGCTCATAACAGTATCAATTATCTTTTTATTGAATTTATTTCTGAAGAAAACTCCCAATAAAGACCCCAAGCCCACTGCAACGGAATTTACTATTACACCACTTAATATCATTTTTCAGCCTCCCAAATTTGATTTGAAGTATTTTAGCAGTTCTTTTTGGTTTTGTAAAGGAGGCTTGGTGAGTCAGTTTGATTTCTCGACGTTTCAATGAGAAATTTCGTATTTTTATCCTATGGAGACCCTATTTTTATTATTCTTTTTTGAAGTGTACATGGCATTATCCGACCTTTTCATTATCTTATCTATGACATCCCCTCTTCGTACCTCCGTTACTCCAAAACTGCATGTGAGATTATCTCCTGAAAAGTCAAATGAGCTGACCTCATCTTTTAATCTTTCAGCCAGTTTAAAGGCATCCTTTTGATCAGATTCCGGAAGGAGGATCACGAATTCATCCCCCCCAAGTCTGAAAAGTTTGTCAATCCCCCTTATATTTTTTGTTACTAATCTGCACAGCTCTTTCAGAACTTTGTCGCCGATACAGTGCCCAAAGGTATCATTTATACTTTTAAAATTGTCTATATCGTACATTATTAAAGAAAAATGTGTGTTGTACCTCTCAAAAATTCTGATATTTTCTTTAACAGATTTTTCGAATTCATATCTGTTGTATACACCGGTCAGAGGGTCCTTTGTGGAAAGGTGGTAAAGTTTATTCATGGTATTTTTAAGATTTTCATCTGTTTCAAAAGTTTCAATTCCAAGGGACAGTATATCTTTTATGTCTTTTAAGAAAAATAGCCACTCCTCCTCAAAGGGAGTCAGATCCTTTAAGTGTATAAAAAAATCAATTTTATTTACAAGGATTTTTTTACTTGAGACAACAGGAAGTATCACAAGACTTTCATTGATCCCAAGCTGAGAATTGATCCCCTCAAAAATATTGCTCTTTGAGTTAGAATCTATTATAAATGTTTTGTCTTTTATTTCCGACATACAGTTTTTACAACTGAGTGAATTTTTCATAGTCTCTGAAAATTGCGACTCCGATTTATAATCAAATAAAATAGTTCTTTTTCCAAAAACATCCAAAGAGGAAAGGTAAATTCCCATCACCTCCACCGGTTCTTTAAAAATTTTCGTGACAGAATTCAAAAATTCATTTAAGGTATCGCTGTATAATATCGCCTGTGTTATCTGGGATTTAAAGAACAGATTTCCCTTTAAAAATCTTTCTTTTTCTAAAAGTGCCTGTATATATATGGAAGATTCCATAAAATAATTAAGATTTCGCATCTCGCATCTTGTATTTATAAAATTTCCCTCTTCATCATAGACACTGATACCGTTCAAAACCGTTTCTATGACAACGCCGTCTTTTCTTTTCAGCTTCAGCTGTACATTGTTTACGAATCCGTAATCTTTCAGATGGGGGAAATTTTTTTTTACAGCAACGTGGTAATCTTCCGTAATAAATTCACCAAAAAATCTGCCTTTAACTTCGTGAAGTTCATATCCCATCTCCTCCAGCCACTTCTGATTCACATGAAGAATATCTCCATTTTTGTCCAGCATTTGAAACATGGTACTTTTGGGTTCTTCATATTGTGAATTATATTTTTCAAAATCGCTCATATTACTCCTCCCATTTTACTCTATGAATAAACAACCTTTAATCCTTTATCAAATTTGTTATTAAAGTTTACCTTATTTTATAATTTTGTTCAAACTAAAGCTATTTATATATTTACTAAAAAAGAGCTAGGAGCTTAGGCCTAGCTCTCGCTATATCAAAAATGAAAATCTTCCAGTCCTAGATTTGCTGGCGGGAAAAGTCATTTTTAGCAGGATTACTTTTAAATTTATTGTTTACAAGGAGTCCTGATATGGCTAGGAAGGAACCTAAAAAAGTATATGTTGTCATCCCTTCATGAAACAATAGATTAGAAGTAATCGTGGCGACTAAAGGATTGAGATAATTAAAAACCGAAGTTCTGGAAGCTCCTAATTCCTTAATTCCTCTATACCATCCATAATAACCGATCACCGTACAAAACATAGCTAAATATAGGGCTGCTAAGTAGGTTTTTCCTTGGATATCGCCGATCACGTTAAATAAAGAAGTCCTGGAGATAAAGTTATTCGTAAAAGCAATAGGGATTAAAGTAATTAATGCACTGATATTCATATAAGCAATTATAATAAAGGGATCATATTTTTTTAAAAGATCTTTTGTGCTGATTGTAAATATTGCCAGCATTGCGGCATTTATAATCATTAAACCGTCACCGATTACTGAAGTCCCGGAAAATAAACCGTCTATTTTACCGTTTGTAATGATAAGACAGACTCCTAAAAAACTTAACAATATTCCAGATCCCTGCAGCTTGTTGATTGACTCATTTTTGGAAAAATGCATATACAGTGCTACAAAAATTGGAGAGATAGCTATAAATAAAGATGCATTTATTGTGGTGGTGTATTTTAAAGCAGAATATTGAACAATAAAGTAGCCGCTAATACCAATAAAACTTAAAAATATCAAGTGATAGAGGTCTTTTATTGAAATTTTTTTTTTTGATCTAGGGATCACCATTAAGCTTATACCAAAGATAATACTGGAAAACAGCACCCTTAAAAATAAGAAGTGGACAGGACTGAGATTGGCAATTCCTATCTTACTAAATGCAAAAGATGTTCCCCAAAGAGTTACCGTTAATAGAACCCAAAGATAAATTCTTGTGTTTTTCAATTTTCTCATCTCCTAATTGATTGAAGCTCTAAAAATGTAGACAGAGCTCTGATTGCTTTTATGTTAACATAAAGTGTATAATAATGACACTTTGTTTTTTGTTAAAACTTTAACCCTTATTGGTAAGCTTATCAAAATGAGGTACTATAATAATGCTTGCAGTAGTTTATCATTTAAATTTTTCTATCGATATCTAGATTTGTTTGAGTTTAATCACGAATTATAGAACAGGTGCTGCAGGCAGAGTTTCAGTAAAATTTTATCTCAGAACTATGAATATAATTATTGGACAGGAGGGATACAATGAAAATAAAAATTTATCAGGTTGATGCATTTACCAATCAATCATATTGCGGTAATGCAGCAGGTGTCGTGCCTTATGCTGAGGGATTATCCGATCTGCAAATGCAATTAATTGCAAAGGAGATGAGCCTTTCTGAAACTGCCTTTGTCTTCCCAGGTTGTAAAGGTTATGATTTTGAAGTACGTTTTTTTACACCGACGGAAGAGGTAGATCTCTGTGGACATGCAACCATTGCGACTTTTAGCCTTTTAAAAGAGTTAGGTATAATAGCAGCTGATAAAAGAGAACTGATTCAAAAAACAAAAGCTGGTAATTTGAATATTAGGTTTGTCGAAAATGGAAGTGTATTGATGCGTCAAGCAGAGCCAGTGAATATCGAATATTCGGTTCCATTTAATGAGTTATATTCAGCAATGGGGGTATCTCTTGAAGAGGTTGGTGTTAAAAATTTAATGAATTCACCAGAAATTTGGTCTACCGGGTTACCCGATATTCTACTGCCCTTAAAATCAGTTGAAATTTTGAAAGACCTGACACCCTCTATGGATGAACTGGCAGATTTAAGTCGAAAACTTAATGTTGTTGGTGTCCATGCTTTTGCTATTGATGAAGAAGATAAAGTGTGGTGCAGAAACTTTGCACCAGCTTTTGGTATACCAGAAGAATCTGCCACGGGTACTTCAAATGGAGCATTAGGTGCCTGTTTACAAGCAAAAGGATGGAAATCAAATGAGATTCTGTCATTTGTTGCTCATCAAGGTGATTGGATGAAAAGTCCAAGCAGAATAACTGTCCAAGTCAATGCTGATAGTAAGCCTGAAGTCTGGGTAGGAGGAGAAGCGGTTATTGTTCTTCAAGGTGAAATCCTGCTACCAAAGTAATATCAAGTTTTGAGCGGGATGCCTGCCAGCAGGGTCACTAGAAACTTCAAAAGAATCCTCCTCCTTCTTATGGGATTCTACGGATATTGAAATTAAGTGTACTTAATACTTAATTTTAAATGTAGACCCTCATAAGGAGAAACCAAAGCAAGAATAGTTATTTCATATAATAAAAAAAAGCAATAAAGAAGCACCCACAATTTAGATAACAATAAAGTCAAAATAAGAGTCAGTGCTTCATAATTACAGTACAAATTCTAATTGACGATCATAGGGCTCTTCTTCAGCATGTTTCTTATTTATTTCTACTGCATCAACACAACCTAATTTGTTGTAAAATGCTTGTGTTTCAACTGCTGAATGAGAAGATATATATAATTTTTTAGCCCCTTGTTTTTTAGCCCAGGATGTAACATATCCAAATAACACTTTGCCAATACCGCGACCACGCATATCATTAGATATATGTATACAAGACAAATCAATATATTCTTGCTTGCTTCCGAATAATTTGGATTCCGCAGAAGCAAACCCTTTTAGTTGATTTTTCCAAAAAACACCTATAACCACCCCTCCTGTTTTATCTGTATTCTGTAAACACTTTATTAAAAAAGTATATTCGTCTTCTTCCCAATCATCCACAAAGTTAAAATCTATTTCGTTCCATTCACCGTCTACCTGCTCCAAACGCTTAGTAACTACTTGTCTGCGTTCAAAATTATTAAACAGAGATATATGTATATCATTAACTTTTAATTCTCTATATTCCATTGTTTGCTCCTATGATCTTTATTTTCTTCACTATATGAGTATAGCTTATTTTTTTCATAAGTAATATAAAATGGGTATAATTCTATACCTCCTAAATAAGAGTTTTAACACGTTATAGTAAGGTTGGGGGAGTAGGACGACTATAAACTTCGAAATTCAAAGTCAAAAGAATAGAGTTCTTTGCGTTAAATAATCTGAGAAAATCTGTGTAATCTGCGATGAAAACAAAATTCTAAAGGTTTCGCCTTTAATACGAGTCACTTTTTCTCTATAGCAAGCAAAAGTAACCAAAAAGTGCCAAATTTTGAAAATGTTCATGGGTAAAATATTAATATACAAGCTTTGAAAGCTACCGTCCTCGCTACACTGCGGAACCTAATTTGTTGAACGCTTTAGTTAGATTGAAAGTACAAAGTATAATCACTTTCAAAATTAAAAAATCTAAAAAAAACCACCTGTGGACTTCAATTTAGAGCAAATAAAATCCCCCTCTGAAAAAATTATGTTAAATGCAATACGAAGATAAAATTTTGAAAAAATCAGAAAAAAAGGTTAAAATAGTTATAACATAATTTTTTAAGGAAAGAAGAATTGGAAATTTAATATAGTGCCCGGTCAGATATCTGGGTGGACCAAAGAGCTTAAGGATGAGGTATTTTTTTCAAAAAATAAAAGTAACTTTTATAATGTAGATCAAAGGGGGAAGATTATGGAACAGAAGTTTTTAGAACACGAAATGGAAAACTATAAGAAGGAACAGGAAAAAATAAAAAAACTCATCGGAAGTATAGGAGCTACTCACAGCAGCAGAAACCACAAGATCTTTAACGGACTTTTTCTTACGCTTGTTGTTCTTTCATTTTTTGCAGGGGGAGTTTTACACTATATCCCATTCAACCTTTCCATAGAGTTGGGAGTGTTACTGGTTTCCATAAAGATAGCATGGATGATCCACGAACAGCAGAAGGTTAATCACTTTCAGTTCTGGATATTAAACTCCATAGAGCTGAGGTTAAATTCTCTTCAAACAAACTTCAGGAAGATGGATAAGGAACTTAAAAGGCAGGGAGAGGAAAGAAATTCAGACTAAATTATGATTATGAAGTTTAGACTCATGAATTCAAATAAAAAAGGCTTGATCTAAAGATTAAGCCTTTTTTATTTAAAATTTCTAGAATTTTAGTTCTGTTGATTTGTTTATAATTATTGGTGGCAAAAGTTAGAAGTTCTAAAGATTCCATCTTTAATACGGGTCTGTTTCTTGTCTTGACACAAGAAATAGACGAAAGAAAGTCAAGAAGGTTTATAATTGTCTTAGCAAAGTAAGTCACGATCGTTGTTGTAGAAACAGTACTGCTGGAGTGGGACGACTATAAACTTCAAAATAATCTGTGTAGTCTATACAAAAAAAGCTAGGCATTAAGCCTAGCTTTTACTATTTCAAACTCCTAAAATTTCTAGAACATTTGAGTTGTGGATTTGTTGGTGAAAGTGAAGCACATTCAACCTGACTCACTACTAGAATCTTATTAAACCATTAATTCTATAACGAAATCATAAAGATCCTCTGCTAACTCAATTAGTTCTATTACCTCATCTTCATCTGGCATAACTTGATAGTTATTAAAATACCTGTACAAAGTATCATTGGGATTCAATATCCCACAAGCTTTTTTCATTTTTTCAAATTCTTGATTTTGAGTCACACAAATTTTTAATAACATCAACAGGTTATGGGTTCTTAATTTTCTATCCTCTGTGTCGATTTCTTTATAATTTAGATATGCTTTCATTGCTTTTTCAGCACATTGTTGGCAATGATATGCAGAAGTATCTAGGGTTTTAGGTTCTATCAAACCTTTTTTAGCTGTTAGAAGATCATTCTTTGCTCTAAGTAATAGCTGTTCCTATTTCTCCATTATAACAAGACCCCCTTATTTTCCACTTGATATTCCAAACTGCCCCTTACCTTTTCAAATTGATGGAACTCCTCTTGGGTTTCTATCACCAAATCTACAGGAAAGTCCAATTCAAAAAGAATATCGGTAGCTTGGGCTATTCTTTTTCCTAAACTTAGGTTGCTAAATTTATTGCTGATTACTAATATATCTAGATCGCTATCCTCTGTAGGTTCTCCCCAAGCATAGGAACCGAAGACATATATTTTTTCAGCATTATATAGAGATGATAGTTTATCTCTCAATGAATTTATTTTTCTTAAATTAATCATTTTAAACCTCCTAAATTAAGGGATATCTTTATTGTATATTAGATTTGGGAAATATTCAAGAAGGCTAGAGGTTTCTTTTTGTAATCTGAGTTAATTTGTGTAATCTGCGACAAAAATGGTTTGAAAGATTCTAGAATCGTAGTTTCTATTAATGATTTTGCTAAGACTACTTATGGTACTCTTGGATTAGGACAAAAGAAGCTATTTCAAGTAATGAGATTTAAAGAGAATTCCAAGGATTCCGCCCTTGATACGGGTTACCTTTTCTCTTGAAAGAAAATGTAACCGAAAAATTCAAGAAGATTCTAACCGTAGAGGTCATCACCAAAAATCTACAATTTATTTCATAAATTAAGATTATTTGCGATAATTGTCTTTGCGGGCAAGTGCCAGGGATTCCCGTTTCTTAGTGGGATGCCTGACGGGCATAGTTGGTAGGACGAAACTCGCTAGGTGTTTGCAGAGGAGCAGGACGACTAGGAACTTCAAAAAAATCGGTGTAGTCTATACAAAAAAAGCTAGGCATCTAAGCCTAGCTTTTATTATTTTAAAACTACAATTTTTGCAGTCGTGGATTTGTTGGTGAAAGTGAGCCACCACACACCTGACTCACGACTCCTTGATTTTTACTCTTCTTTTAAAAACTTCCAGTCAAATATATGTTCCTTGTTATTTTCTCTAAATTTTACATTTTGTCTCTTTAAATATTTTCTTATAAATTAAAGCTATAAGGAAGTTATAATGTGATTTTACTATTTATTGTTTTAATTTCTTATGAAGAAAGGGATATTTATCCAAACTAAAAAATAAATTATACCAAAGTTGACTTTTTTTTTAGATTAAGGTATATTTTGAGCAGATCGCTAAGAAGTATTTTTAGTGTCATAAAGTTACAATTATTTTTAAAAAAATTTAAAAGGGAGCACAATTATGGATGAAAAAAAAAGAGTTATACAGGAGTATGTTCCAGGTAAACAGGTTACTTTAGCCCATTTAATCGCAAATCCAAATAATGAAATTTATAAAAAATTAGGTCTCATAGGAGATAATAATGGAGCTATAGGAATATTAACAATAACACCTGGAGAAGCTTCTATTATTGCAGCGGATATAGCTACAAAAAATGGTGATGTTCAAATAGGGTTTTTAGATAGGTTTAGTGGGACAGTAGTTATAAGTGGTGATGTATCTAGTGTTGAAGGGTCTTTAGAGAGTGTAATCTCTTTTTTAGAAGAAACTTTAAACTTTTCAATTTCGAAAGTAACAAGGTCTTAGCCTATGAAATTAATGTTGGTTGGAAGAACAGGTGTTGGAAAAACTACTTTGACTCAAAGGCTTAATGAAGAGAGGTTAGAATATAAAAAAACTCAAATGGTAGATTATACTGGTAAAATAATAGATACTCCTGGAGAATATGTTGAAAATAGAAATTACTATAAAGCTTTAAATGTTGTAGCTATAGATGCCCAAATTATAGGGTTAGTTCAATCAAGCCTAGATGAAGTTAGTGTTTTCCCACCTAATTTTTCATCAATGTTTTTAAATAAAAAAGTTATAGGGATAGTAACTAAAGTAGATTTAAGTAGTGATACAGAAATAGCTAGAAATTTTTTAGAACTTGCAGGAGTTGAAGAAATTATTGAGATCGGAAAAAATTGTGAAATAGAAATTTTGAAAAATTATATAAGGGGAGAAAAATGAAGATTAGTGTTGTAATAGCAGAAGATGACCCACTTACTAGAATGGATATAGTAGAAATATTAACAGAAGCTGGATATGATGTTATAGGTGAAGCTAGTGATGGTATAGAAGCTATAACTGTATGTAAAGAAAAAAATCCAGATATAGTATTACTGGATATTAAAATGCCTATAATTACAGGTCTTCAAGTTAGTAAAATATTAGCAGATGAAAATTTTGAAGGATGTACAGTGTTATTAACTGCGTATAACATAGAAGAATATATAAATAAAGCTAGTGAAAATAAAGTTATGGGATATTTGTTGAAACCTATTGAGGAAAAGACTTTTTTATCTCATTTAAAATTAATTTTTAACAATTATAAAAATATAAAATCTTTAAAAAAAGAAGTTAAAGAAATTAAAGAAACATTAGATAGCAGAAAAATGATTGAGAGAGCTAAAGGTATAATTATGAATTCTACAAAAGTTTCTGAAGATGAAGCGTATAGAATTTTGAGAGAAGTAAGCATGACCAAAAGAGTAAGTATGTTGAATTTATCAAAAATAATTATAGCAACAGGTGAATTTAATGATAACTACTTACTGTAAAATATCTGGTACATTGATACAAGAAGACATAGAAAAAATATTGAGTTTAAAAGAGACTGTGTCGATGTTAAGCAATATTTTAGGAACAGATGTCTTTATAAACTGTGCTACGAAAGACAGAGAAAAAGCAATTGTTGTTTATCATGCAAAACCACCTCAAAATAGTCTTTATACTAGAAATGTGTCAGGTGAAACCGCCACATCTACAAAAGAGCCGGCTGTTTTTAGAAGTTTTTTAACAGGATTACCATCAAAAAATTACAAAGCAATAACTCAAGAAGAGGAAGATGTTACTCAAAACGTAATACCAATAAAAAATAATGATAATCAGACTATAGCAGTTATAATAGTTGAATATAAAGATCATGGTGAAAAAAAACTAGACTCAGATTTATTAAATAAAACAACCAATAATTTGATTAAAGAAATAAGCGTTTCAAGAACTAAAATTCCAGAATTTGTAAAAGATGGAGTTGTAGTTTTCAATAGAAATGGAGAAGTAATTTATTCAAATAAAGTTGCAAAATTTATTTATTCAAAATTAGGAATATATCACAATATATTTGGTAGAAACTATGAAAATATAACATTAACAAGAACTAATTTTTTTAAGATATTGGAAGATGTGGAAACTAAAAAAATAAAAGAAATAACAATATCAGAGATATCTTTAGCGGTTTCTTATTTCTTAACAGAATTTGAAGAAAATGAAACTAATGTGATAATGATTGTTCAAGATATTACAAAAGAAAAAAACAATGAAAAAGAGTTAATGTTGAGATCAGTAGCAATAAAAGAAATCCATCATAGAGTAAAAAACAATCTACAAACAGTAGCAAGTTTACTAAGAATACAAAAAAGAAGAGTAGAAAATGAAGAACTAAAAAAAATATTAGATGAGACAATAAATAGAATACTTAGTATAGCTATAACACATGAAATACTGTCCGAAAATGGGTTTAATGATTTGAATATAAAAACAATTTTAAAATTAGTATACAAAATTTTTTCAAATACATCTATTGACAAAATAGATAAAATAAGGTTTAATGTTACTGGAGATGACTTTTATACGAATTCAGAAACTTCTACATCAATAGCTTTAGTTATGAATGAAATATTGCAAAATGCAATAGATCATGCTTTTATAGGAAGGGGAAAAGGGAATATAATAATTAATACTGAAAAAAAACAATTTTGTTTTAAAATTAGCGTATCTGACAATGGGGTTGGAATGGACGCTAGTAAAAGAAAAGATAAAAATTTAGGAATGATGATAGTTGAAAAAATTGTAAAGGACAAATTAAAAGGAACTTTTAATGTTAAAAGTGAAATTGGAAAAGGAACCACTATAGAATTTGAATTTAAAAATATATAATATTATGATACACAAAGAAGTGTATTTATAAGGCAATGGAGCCAAAGTAACATAGGATAACTATGTTATTTTGGCTTTTTTTATTACCAAAGGAGAAGAGATGAAAGAAGAGATAATTAGTGTTGGAATAGATATAGGAACTTCTACAACCCAACTAGTGTTTACAAAGATTATTTTAGAAAACATGGCTTCGGGAGCGAGAGTCCCCAAAATAAAAATAGTTGGTAAAGAAGTTTTTTATAGAAGCGATATTTATCTTACACCACTACTAAACCAAAGAGAGATTGATGCAGAGAGTATTAAAAAAATTATAAAATCTGAATATAAAAAAAGTGGTGTAGAGGTAAAAGATGTAGAAACTGGAGCCGTTATTATAACAGGGGAAACTGCTAGAAAAGAAAATGCTAGAGAAGTATTAAATGCATTAAGTGGATTAGCAGGAGATTTTGTAGTAGCAACAGCAGGACCAGATTTAGAAAGTGTTATTGCAGGTAAAGGTTCAGGAGCAATGGATTTTTCAGAAAAAAATAATACAACAATTTGCCATTTCGATATAGGAGGAGGAACAACAAATATTTCTTTATTTGATAAAGGTGAAATAATGGATACTACGTGTTTAGATATAGGTGGACGCTTAATTATATTTAAAGATGAAAATTTAGAAATTAGTTATATCTATGAAAAATATTTGAAATTGATCGAAAATTTAGACTTAAAAAGTTTGAAGGTAGGATCTAAAGCAAAATTAGAAGAATTGAAAATTTTATGTAGACATTTGGGATATATGCTCTTAGAAACTCTGAATTTAAAAGAAAAAAGCATTGATTATAAAGAATTAATAACATATAAAGATTTCATGGGATCCTTTATTTCTGAATATGTAAGTTTTTCAGGAGGAGTCGCAGATTACATCTATAATGAATCTACAGATAATAAATTTATTTATTATGATATTGGTATAATTCTTGGAGAAGAAATAAAGAAAATATTTGAAAATGAAAATATAAAGACAACAAAAGCAGGAGAAACAATAGGTGCAACAGTGGTAGGTGCAGGCTCTCATACTACAGAAATTTCAGGGAGTACTATAACTTATACTACTAATTCGTTTCCATTTAAAAATATACCAGTAATTAAACTTACACCTGCAGATGAACTTTTAGAAAAAGGTGAATTTAAAGAAAAACTTTGTAAAAAGATTGATTGGTTCAAAATTAGTGGAGATGATCAATTAGTAGCAATAGGATTAACCGGGAAAAAGAATATGAAATATTCAGAGATATCAAATCTATATAAAAAATTGTATGCAGCTCTATTTAATGTGAAAAAATTAATAATAGTAATTGAACATGATGTAGGTAAAGTGTTAGGGCAAGGACTAATACTTCAATATCCAAAAGGAACAGAAATTATTTGTATCGATGGAATTAAACTTACAGATGGAGATTATATAGATCTAGGAAGACCATTAGGTAATGGAAGTGTGTTACCAGTGATAATAAAAACATTAGTATTAAACTATTAAATAAAAGAGGTGGAGTAAATGAGATTAAGTACAAAATTGTTTGGCGTAGAGTATCACTTTAAGTCTCTTAATGAAGTTATGGCTAAAGCCAATGAATTAAAATCAGGGGATCAACTAGCAGGCATTGCAGCTAAAACAACAAAAGAAAGAGTTGCAGCTAAAGAAGTTTTATCTGAGGTTACTTTAAAAGATTTAAAAGAAAATCCAGCAGTGCCATACGAAGAAGATGAAATAACCAGAATAATCATGGATGATTTAAATCTAAAAGTTTATGATGAAATAAAAGAATGGACTGTTAAAGATTTAAGAGAGTGGTTATTGAGTACAGAAGTAAAAGGAAATGATATTAAGTGGATTAGAAGAGGTCTTACCTCAGAAATGATAGCAGCTGTAACTAAGTTAATGTCAAATTTAGACTTAATACAAACAGCTAAAAAGATAGTCGTGACTAAACATTGCAACACTACTATTGGAGGAGAAACAGTACTTGCAGCAAGATTACAACCAAATCATACAACAGATGATCCCGATGGAATTATGATCTCCCTTTTAGAAGGATTAAGTTATGGAGTTGGAGATGCTGTAATAGGACTTAATCCTGTAGATGATACGGTTGATAGTGTAATTAGAGTATTAGAAAGATTTGATGAAATAAAAAGAAAATGGAAAATACCAACACAAATTTGTGTACTTGCTCATGTTACAACACAAATGGAAGCAATAAAAAGAGGAGCACCAACAGATTTAATATTTCAAAGTATAGCAGGGTCTGAAAAAGGAAATGAAGCTTTTGGTATAAATGCGAAAATGATAGAAGAAGCTAAAAATTTAGCATTGAGGGAAGGGACTGCAGCTGGACCAAATGTAATGTATTTTGAGACAGGACAAGGATCTGAACTTTCATCAGATGCACATCATGGCGTGGATCAACTAACGATGGAAGCAAGATGTTATGGGTTCGCTAAAAGATATGACCCTTT
Source organism: Psychrilyobacter piezotolerans (assembly GCF_003391055.1). Classification (NCBI taxonomy): domain Bacteria; kingdom Fusobacteriati; phylum Fusobacteriota; class Fusobacteriia; order Fusobacteriales; family Fusobacteriaceae; genus Psychrilyobacter; species Psychrilyobacter piezotolerans. Next base: position 63,296 of record NZ_QUAJ01000016.1, on the reverse strand, counting down.
CATTGTAAATACAGTAGTAGGTTTTATAGGACCAGAATATCTATACGACAGTAAACAAGTAACAAGAGCAGGATTAGAAGATCATTTTATGGGTAAATTACATGGACTTTCGATGGGAGTAGATGTTTGTTACACAAATCATATGAAAGCAGATCAAAATGATATAGAAAACTTAGCAATATTGTTGGGAGCAGCAGGATGTAATTTCTTTATGGGAGTACCCGTTGGAGATGATATTATGCTTAACTATCAAACAACAGGATACCATGACATACAAACAGTAAGAGAAACATTAAATAAAAATCCAATTAATGAATTTTCTTTATGGCTTGAAGAGATGGGAATTAGAAAGGATGGGAAATTTACAAAAAAATCAGGAGACGGATCAATTTTTTTATAAGAGGAGGAAAAAATGGTATCAGAAAAAGAACTTAAAAGCATAATTTCTAAAGTTTTAGAACAAATGGGGTCTGAAACAAAAATAGAAAATCAATTAGTGGAAGAAAAATCAGAAAAATTATGCAATAAAGAGTTAGAAGACATAACAGTGAAAGAAATTAAAGATATATGTGAATTAAAAGAATTCCATAATAAGGAAGAATTTTTAAAATATAAACAAAAGACACCTGCAAGAGTAGGAGTGTCTAGAGCTGGAAGTAGATATCTTACTAGTACTTCATTGAGATTTAAAGCAGACCATGCTGCTGCGATAGATGCAGTATTTAGTGATGTATCTGAAGAATTTTTAAAAAGAAATAATTTATTTAAAGTAGAAACAAGATGTGAGAATAAAGATGAATATCTTACTAGACCTGATCTAGGAAGAAGGATTTCTGAAACAGGAGTTCAAGAAATTAAAGAAAAATGTAAAAAATCACCTAAAGTACAAGTTTATATTTCAGATGGTCTAAGCTCAACTGCTATAGAAGCAAATATTGAGGACACTCTACCATCGTTATTAAATGGATTAAAATCTTATGGGATAGAAACAGGGACTCCATTTTTTGTAAAATATGGTAGAGTCGGTGCAGCAGATGAAGTTTCAGAGGTTGTGGATGCAGAATTAACATGTGTATTGATCGGAGAAAGACCAGGATTGGCAACTTCAGAAAGTATGAGTGCATATATTACGTATAAAGGCTATATAGGGATTCCAGAAGCTAAAAGAACAGTAGTTTCAAATATTCATAGAAATGGAACATCTGCTGCGGAAGCTGGCGCACATATAGCACATATTATAAAACAAAGTTTGGAAGCTAAGGCTAGTGGACAAGATTTAAAACTTTAGTGGAGGGAAAATAATGATTAATGATCAGTTGAGAGCAAAAGTATTAGGAGTAAAAGTTATACCAAATGTTGATGATAAGATGGCAAAGGAATTAAAATTACCAAATGGGTATAAAAGTATTGGAATTGTTACTGCAGATTGTGATGATGTAACTTATACAGCGCTTGATGCTGCTACTAAAATGGCAGAAGTAGAAGTTGTTTATGGAAAATCATTCTATGGTGGAGCAGCAAATGCAAACAGTAAATTAGCAGGAGAAGTTATTGGAATAATAGCAGGACCAAGCCCTGCTGAAGTAAAGAGTGGATTAGACTCGATAGTTGATTTTATAGAAAATGAAGCATGTTTTTATAGTGCTAATGAAGATGATTCTATAGCTTATTATGCACACTGTATTTCAAGAACAGGAACATATCTATCAGAAAGCTCAGGTATAAAAGAAGGGGAAGCCCTAGCTTATTTAATAGCTCCTCCTATAGAAGCAATGTATGCTTTAGATACAGCGATGAAAGCTGCAGATGTAGAGATGGTTGCATTTTTTGGACCACCATCTGAAACAAACTTTGGTGGTGCTTTATTAACTGGGAGTCAATCAGCATGCAAAGCAGCTTGTGAAACTTTTGCAGATGCGGTTAAGTATGTAGCTGCAAATCCAACTAAGTATTAAGGAGTAAGCAATGAAAGCATTGGGAATGATAGAAACTACTGGATTGATAGGAGCTATAGAAGCTGCAGATGTAGCTACAAAAACAGCAAATGTCGAGATTTTAAATAAGCATTTTATTAGTGCGGGAATAGTAACATTAGAAATAACAGGAGATATAGGAGCGGTGAAAGTAGCTATAGAAGCAGCTGTAGAAGCTACTAAAAAACTAGGTGTTTTTATGAGTAGTAATGTAATAGCAAGACCTGGTGATTCAATCGCAAATCTAATCTTAGGTGATTTAAAAAACGACAATCTTCAAATAACAAAAAAAATTGAAAAAACAGTTGAAAAAGAAATAAAACTAGAAGAAGTAAAGCCAGAAGAAATAAAAGAGTTGAAAAAACAGACAATAGTCGAGAAAAAAATAAAAAATAAAAAATAAAAAACTACAGGAGGAATAATTATGGCAACTTTAAATGCATTAGGAATGATTGAAACAAAGGGATTGGTAGCAGCGGTAGAAGCAGCAGACGCAATGGTGAAAGCAGCAAACGTAACATTAGTAGGGAAGGAAATGATCGGTGGAGGATTAGTAACTGTACTAGTTAGAGGAGATGTAGGAGCAGTTAAAGCCGCTACAGATGCAGGAGCAGCAGCAGCAGATAGAGTTGGAGAATTAATATCTGTTCATGTAATTCCAAGACCTCATTCAGAAGTTGAAATTATTTTACCAGAAGTAAAAACTAAATAGTAAACAATTAAATTGGCAGAAGTTGTAAAAATATACAACTTCTGCCGTTTAAAAATTAGGGAGAATTAATATGGGTTCAATTGGTGTAGCTGAATTCTTTAGTATTGCTGAAGGAATAGAAACATTGGATAAATTTTTAAAAGGAGTGGACGTCGATGTATATAGAGCTGGAACGACATGTCCGGGGAAATATTATTTTATAGTCTTAGGTGACACAGAATCTATAAATACAGGCCTAAATAGTTTAAGCAATGAACAAAAAAAGATAGCAATTTCAGGAGTTTCAGAGGATATTCTGAAAGCAATAAAAAATCAAAATAGTAAAGAAATAAAAAGTTCTATAGGAATATTTGAATTTTTAAGTATTTCTGAGAGCCTTTATTCTTTAGATAGTGTAATAAAAAAAACTGATGTGGAAATAGTAAAGTTAGTATTAGGCTATGGTATTGCGGGGAAAAGTTATTATGTTGTAACTGGAAATATAGATTCTATCGAAGAAGCGATAATTTTAGTGACTAAATCGTACAAAGTAAAAAATTATAGAAAAATAAATAATCCTAGTAATGGAATATTAAGGTATATTTAGGAGGAAAAGAATGGATAAAGATTTATTGTCAATACAGCAGGTTAGGGATTTAATGACCCTTTCTAAAGGTGCACAAAAAAAATATGCTGAATTTAGTCAAGAAAAAATTGATTATATAGTTAAAGCCGTTGTAAAAGAAATGTCTTCGCATAATGAAAGGTTGGCAAAACAAGCAGCAGAAGAAACTGGTTTTGGTATATGGGAAGATAAAGTAATAAAAAATAAATTTGCTTCTGAATATTTATACGAGTATATAAAAGACATGAAAACAGTAGGAGTAATTAAAGAAACAGAAAATATATTAGAAATAGGAGTTCCACTAGGGGTTGTAGCAGGAATAATTCCGTCAACTAACCCTACTTCCACAACGATATATAAAGTTTTATTAGCATTAAAATCAGGAAATGGAATAATTGTTAGTCCTCATCCAAATGCTAAAAATTGCATAATGGAAACAGTTAGAATTATGCAAAATGCAGCATATAAAGCTGGAGCACCGGAGGGATTAATTGGAGTAATTGAAATTCCAACTTTACAAGGAACCCAAGCTCTTATGAAACATAAAGATACCGCTGTTATCCTAGCAACAGGTGGAGAAGCAATGGTGAAAGCAGCTTATAGTTCAGGGAATCCAGCTATAGGAGTAGGTCCTGGAAATGGTCCTGCTTTTATAGAGAAAAGTGCAAATATAAAACTTGCTGTAAAAAGAATCTTAGACAGTAAAACATTTGATAATGGTGTTATTTGTGCCTCAGAACAATCAATAATAGTAGAAGAAGTGAAAAAAATAGAAGTAATAGAAGAATTAAAAAAACAAGGGGCTTATTTTTTAACAAGAGAGCAATCTGAAAAATTAGGAAAGTTTATACTGAGAGCTAATGGATCTATGAATCCGCAAATAGTAGGGAAAAGTGTAAAACATATCGCAACTCTTGCAAATATTGAAGTTCCAGAAGGGACAAGAGTAATGATTTCAGAGGAAACAACAGTATCTAAAACAAATCCTTATTCAAGAGAAAAATTAGCTCCAATATTAGCTTTTTATGTGGAGAAGAACTGGGAAGGTGCTTGTAAAAGATCTATAGAAATATTAAATAATGAAGGGGCAGGTCATACTCTGTGCATTCATTCAGAGGACAAAGCAATTATTAGAGAATTTGGATTAAAAAAACCAGCTTCCAGAATATTAGTAAATACTCCAGGAGCTTTAGGTGGAGTAGGTGGAACAACTGCTTTAGCGCCTGCATTTACACTGGGATGCGGAGCTGTCGGAGGGAGTTCTACGTCAGATAATATAACACCTTTAAATCTTATCAACATAAGAAGGGTAGCTTGGGGAATTAAGGAGTTAGAGGATTTAAAACCTAATAAAACTTCTATCTCAAATTCAAATAATGAAACTTCTTTAAATATAGATATAGATATAGAAAGCATCATTAGAAAAGTAGTACAAAACTTATTAAATAGGTAGGTAACTATATGGTAGTAACAGAATTAAAATTAAGAGAAAGTTATAGGAATAAAGAATTTAGTAAATATTATTTAGAGAAAGGTGTGATATTAACGCCTTCTGCTAAACAATTTCTTCATGATAAAAAAATAGAAGTAACCCAAGAAAAAAAAGAACAGAAAAAAATAGAAGTAACAAAAAATAAAATTGAGCAGATAAAAGAAGAAAAATTAGTAAAAAAAGATGAAGTTGCTAAATATCAAGGGCTCATGGGAGAAGTATATTTTGAAAAGCCAGAATATATGACTCAACTTTCAGGGAATATCTTGGTAAAAAAAAATCATAAAATAATTTATTTTAGAAGTAAAATGGATAGTTTTTTATCAGAATTGATATTAATCGAAAAGCAAGTTAATACTAATAATAATATTGAATTAAAAGAAGATTTTAAAAGCATAAAACGATTTTTAGATGAAATAATAAAATCAGAAGTGTTAAATACTAGATTAGATAAAGACTTAAAAATTTTTAATTTATCATTGGAAAAAATAAGAGAAATCTCTCATAATCCTAAAAAATATTTTTCTATGGATAACCTTTTTGGTATATCATCTGAAAATAACATTAGAACTTTATACTTAAATAAATTAAGGGCATTAATTAGAGAAGTAGAAATAACGGCTGTAGATGCTTTTGTATCAGAGTCAAAGGTTCAAAAGATAGATCTTTTAAAAGCCCTAAATAGACTAAGCAGTGCAATTTATATAATGATGTTAAAGGAGGAAAAAGGGGAATATGGAAATTGAAAAAATAGTAAAACTTGTTAAAGATCAATTAGAACAATACAATAAAAAAGATCAATTAGAACAGTGCGATGAGAAAAAAATACCAATAGAAGCTTCTGGAAGACATATTCATTTATCTTATGAAGATATAGAGAACTTATTTGGAAAAGGATATGACTTAAAGCAAAAAAAAGAATTATCTCAGCCAGGTCAATTTGCTTGTGAAGAAAGAGTTAGAATAATTGGTCCAAAAGGTGTGATAGAAAACGTAATAATTTTAGGACCCGCTAGAGCAAAGAGTCAAGTTGAAATTTCTTTGACTGATTGTCGTAAATTGGGGATAAAACCATTTATAAAAAATTCTGGAGATATCCTAGGTACAGCTGGAATAATTGTGACAAATAAAGATAAAACAATAATATTAAACCAAGGAGCCATAATAGCTAAAAATCATATTCATATGAATTCAGAAGAAGCAAGAAGATTAGATGTCAGAGATAAGCAGAAAGTAAAAGTGAAAATTCATTCAGAAAGACCTATCATTTTTGAAGAAGTATTGATAAGGGTAAATGATTCATTTAGATTAAGTATGCATATTGATTATGATGAAGCTAATGCTTGTAGTCTTAACAAAAATTCCTATGGAAAAATAGTATGAATGAAGAAAATATAATAGAGTTAATAAAAAAAGAGGTAATGAGATATATTAAATTTGATAATATCTTAAATAAAAATATAGAAATTATAGGTGAAGATTTACTTCTAAAAGATGAGTTAAGCAAAAAATTTGAAATATCTGATAAAGGCGAATGTTTGGTTGTTACAACAATTGGGATAAAAGAGATGGTCGCTCTTTCTCAGGGGACTTATGATAATGATTATTGTGAAAAGATTTTAAAAGAATTATTAAATGGCAAGAAAATTTTTTTAATAGAAGAAGGAATAGCTTGGAGAAAATATAAAAAAATTCCATTATCTTTAAAAGTGATATATGAAGAGTATGAAAAAAAAATTGAAAAATATGGAATACAAATATCTAAAAGATTGGAAATTCAAGAGAAATTAATAAAAAAAAGTAAATATATTTCAGAAGGAATTTTAGATTTGAAAAAAATAAAAAATGAATTTAACTCTAGTAAGGTAATAGAAATGTCCAAGGATGTAAAGATAACAGAGCTGGCTAAAGAATTTGCAAGAGAAAATGAAATCAAATTATTAAAAAGGTGATGAGATGAAAATAGGTAAAGTAATTGGTAATGTTTGGGCCACTAGAAAATCAAATAATTTAAATGGATATAAGTTTTTAGTGATAGAATTAGAAGATAGTGAAAAAATTGTTGCTTGTGACAATATAGGAGCAGGTGAAGGTGATAGAGTTTTAGTGACTCTAGGAAGTGGAGCAAGAAAAGGAACTTATGATGAAAATGTGCCTATAGATTCATTGGTTATAGGCATTATTGATGAAATAGAAGAAAAAGGAGGAGAAGATGAATAAGAAAATATTGATTACTTTAAGGAATATCGATGAATATATTTGTGGTAGTGACTTTTATGTATCTAAAAATATGATACTATCACCTATAGTAAAGGATTGTTTGAAAGAAAGAGATATAAAATTATCTTACAGCGAAGCCAAAGAAAATAAAGAAATATCTTTAGAGAATAGAATTAAAATAATCTTAGAAAAAGAATTTAACGTGGTAGAAAAAGAAAAAGTAAATAAAATTATAAAAATTATTGAGGAGATGGTAAAAAATGGGAATTAATGACATTATTATTTATATAATGGTTTTTTTTATGGCAGTAGGTGCTATTGATAAATGTATGGGAAATAGATATGGATATGGAGAAAAATTTGAAGAAGGGTTTATGGCTATGGGAGCACTTGCGCTGGCAATGGTAGGAGTTATATCTTTAGCTCCAGTATTAGCTAATGTATTAAGACCAATAGTTTCACCGCTGTATAAAATGTTAGGAGCAGATCCTGCGATGTTTGCAACAACATTACTTGCTAATGATATGGGTGGGTATCCTTTAGCTATGCAATTAGCAGAAACTCCAGAAGCAGGAGTATTTGCAGGGCTTATTTTAGGAGCTATGATGGGACCAACAATAGTATTTACAATACCGGTAGCTTTAGGAATTATAAAAGTTGAGGATAGAGAATTTCTTGCAAAAGGTGTACTAGCAGGGGTTGTAACTATACCATTAGGTTGTTTAGTAGGTGGTTTAGCAGGTGGATTTAATTTAGAATTAATTTTGGTTAACTTAGTTCCTATAATTTTATTTGCTGCAATAATAGCTTTAGGGTTATGGAAAATTCCGGCTAAAATGATAAAAGGATTTACGATTTTTGGTCAAGGAGTAGTAATAGTTATTACATTAGCTCTAGCAGCAATAGTGATAGAAACTTTAACAGGAATAGTAGTTATACCAGGAATGGCCCCGATATCTGAAGGTATTGAAATTATAGGAGCGGTTTCAATCACATTAGCAGGAGCATTTCCATTAGTTCATTTCATTACTAAGGTATTTAATAAACCTTTATTAAAATTTGGAAAACTTTTAGGAATGAATGAAACTTCTGCAACAGGAATGGTAGCTAGTTTAGCGAACAGTATTCCCATGTTTGGATTAATGAAAGACATGGATGAAAAAGGGAAAGTATTAAATGTAGCTTTTGCGGTAAGTGCTGCTTTTGTATTCGGAGATCATTTAGGATTTACTGCCGGTGTTGATAAAAGCATGATATTCCCGATGGTAATAGGAAAATTAGTAGGAGGAATTAGTGCTATGACATTAGCATCATTTATGTATAGTTCATCTAAAAATAAAAAACCAGTTGGAGAAGAGGTATAATGAATATAAATCAAAAAAAATTAGAAATATTAATAAAAAAAGTTATAGAAGCAGAATTAGGTGGTAAAAAGGATTCAAAAATTAAATACTTTGATCCAAGTGGAGTAGGAGTAATAAAAGCAAATAAAATAGAACGAGAAAGATTTGATACTGGAAATCCTAGTGATCAAGTCTATGTTACAGATTTATTTTCATTAACTGAAAGTCCAAGAATAGGGGCAGGAATGATGGAAATGGAAAAATCTACTTTTGACTGGACATTAAACTATGATGAAATAGATTATATAATTGAAGGAACATTAAAAGTTATTATTGATGGAAGAGAAGTAATTGGAGAAAAGGGAGACGTAATGTTAATACCTAAAGGTTCCAAAATTAAATTTAGTGCACCGGATTACGCTAAATTTGTTTATGTTGTTTATCCAGCTAATTGGCAAGAACAAAACTAGGAGGATGAAATGAAAGACTTTAAATTAAAGCCTGAAATTAAATATGGAAGCCAATCTTTAGGATGGATTAAAAATTTGAAATCAAAAAAAATTCTTATAGTGACAGATAAAACTATGGTTAAATTAGGCTTAGTTGATAAAGTAATATCTAATTTGAATGGATCAGAAATAAAAGTGTTTGATAAAGTTCAACCTAATCCAACTATAGAAGTTATAGAGGATGGAATAAAAGAATATTTTATGTTTAGTCCGGAAGTAATAATAGCATTAGGCGGAGGTTCTCCTATCGATGCTTGTAAAGGGATAATTTATTTTAGTTATAAAATTCAAAAAGAACATAATGGATGTATAAAAAGAATTCCATTCATAGCAATTCCTACAACAAGTGGAACAGGTTCAGAGGTAACCTCCTATAGCGTTATTACAAATAAAAATAGTAAAATAGCTTTATCAGATGATGAAATGTTGCCAACTATAGCGATTTTAGACCCAGAGTTTATGAAAACTCTACCAAAAGTTGTAATTGCTGATACTGGAATGGATGTATTAACTCATGCAATTGAAGCATATGTATCTACTTCTAGGAATTCGTTTACGAATGCTTTATCTTTAGAAGCAATTAAAATAGTTTATAAAAATCTGTTAAAGCATTATGAAAATGCTGAGTTAATAAAACCTAGAGAAGAGATACAGCATGCTTCATGTATGGCAGGTCTTGCCTTTAATAACTCTTCTTTAGGTATAAATCATAGTATAGCTCATACTTTGGGTTCTAATTTGCATTTATCTCATGGGAGATCAAATGCAATAATAATGCCTTATATAATAGAAAATAATAAAAATGCTTATGAACATTATTTTGAAATTTCTAAAATGCTCGGCTTGCCTTCAGAAAATATAGTGGAAGGTAAAAATTCCTTGATAGCATTAATTACTATTTTAAAAGAAAAAATGGAAATTCCAAATTCTTTAAAGGATTTAGGTATAGAGTTTGAGGAATATAAAAAATTAATGCCACAATTTTTAAATGATATTGAAAAAGACATTTGTACCACTGGAAATCCTAATCAATTTACAAGTGAAGAATATATTGAATTATTGACTAAATTATATTACGGATTAATGTAGATGGTATAACAACTTTTGTGTTTTCATATAAATTTTGAGGCTGTTGCAAGTTTTGTTTAAACTCTAAAAATTAATATAAAACTTTTATAAAGTGAGAAGTAATAATTCTTTAATTATTGCTTCTCATTTTTAATATATTAGTGGTGCTATACTCCTCTAAAAAAAAGAAGTCAAAGAAGTATATAAAAAAGGAGTCAGGCAATTGCCTAACTCCTTTCTCTATTATTAACTCCCACAACTTTCTAGAAAAGTTATAAGAAAATTATTTTTGGTGGAAGTGACGGGAATTGAACCCGTGTCCAAGAACACCAGTATTATAGGTTTCTACAAGCTTATTTCGTGAATTAGTCTCGTATAAACTCGTCTCACAAACAGAACCAGTTTATACCAGTCAATTAAAGATGTCCCGCAGGTTTAATGACGAAACCATTGGTAAGCCTGATGTTAATTATATTCTACCGACCTGCACAGGCCTTAGGAAGGTAGAACACGCTGCGCTATTAGGCAGCTATTGCGTAATTTTCGTTTCCATTTAAAAAATGGTTTGACCTCTCACAGCGGTCAACCTGACCTGCTTCCTATAACCTAATGCCCCTGTCGAAACCAGTGCACTCCCGTAATGTTGAATTTTTATATTAAAGTCATATATCTTATCTATATGTATCTTTAAGAGCTCTGTCAATCTGTCTTTTTGCATCTTTTTTTGCCAGGGTATCCCTTTTATCATAGTTTGTTTTACCCTTACCCAAAGCTATTTCTATCTTGATCCTTCCAGCCTTTTGGTATACCGAGATAGGTACTATAGCGTATCCTTTTTGAGATACTTTTTCATGAAGTTTTGCAATCTCTTTTTTGTGAATAAGAAGTTTTCTTACCCTTTTTTCATCGGGATTATATACACTCCCAAAGGTCCAGGGAACAACACTCATACCCATAATAAAGATCTCTCCATTTATTATCCTGACAAAGGCTTCCTTGATACTTACCTGACCAGCCTTTATAGATTTTACCTCACTACCAATTAACTCTATTCCTGCTTCAAGTCTATCTTCTATAAAATACTCATGAAACGCTTTTTTGTTTTTAGCCAATGCCATAATATCACCTCATTCTACTACAATATTATACTATAGATACATATATTTTACAACTTCTACTGGAAAATCTTACCGCATAACTGATAACTGAAATTTAGAGTACACTGAAATTTTCGGAGATAAAACCCCTTTATCTCAATAATATCCTACTTTTTTTAATTTTCAAGGCGATCTAGCTTTTACAGTGATTATCCTGCCGAGAGCGACCTACAAATTAAGGTACTCAGTGTAACGAGGACTGGAACACGAAAGCTCGTAGCGGTGTTATCTCGACTTAGAAGCCAACTGGTTCTAGCTTCGGTTTCTCTGATTTGAGAGAAACCATAAGAAGGAGGAGTTTAACCTTCTTTCACTTTTTGGTTACTTTTTTTGCTCGCATTTTTATTTTTTCTAATGTTATTAGAGAAAATAAAATAATCGCGATATCTAAAGTAACTCGTATCAAAGGCGGAAACTTTGGAACTTAATTGATATACAATTATTAAATATATTTTTAACTTTTAAGTAAATATTGAAAAATAAGGTTCTAAGGGTGCCACCCTTAAGTGGCTCTGTTTCTTTTTATCTGAAAAATAAATAGAGGAAAGAAAAGCAGACTTTTTCCAAATGATGTTATAGGAGTAAGTCAGGGGTAATTTCCGTCTTTTTACTGTGACAGTCCTCGCTTCACTGTGGAACTTATTCTGTTTGACGACTAAGTAAGATATTTACTGCGAAGCTAGGTAACATCTAGAAAAAGAAGTGAAATTCAAGAATTAAAAAGCTATCTTTGGACTTTGAATTTCGAAGTTTATAGTCGTTAAGCTTCAGCCGTAGTGTTTCTACAATGACGATCGTGTATTACTCAACGCCAATTATTCTTGCTTCGGTTTCTCTGATTTGAGAGAAACCATAAGAAGGAGGAGTTTAACCTTCTTGAAGTTTATAGTCGTTCTGAATATCTTAACACAGAGATACACCGAGGTCGAGATTAGAGTTCCACAGAGAAAATAGAAGGGAAAATGAGGTCAAAAAAAAAGCAGTACATGCTGCTTTTTAGAAGTTAAATTTATAACCAACTGAAAGGGTGATTCTGTCATAGTCAACTCTTTCTCTGGAACCGCTGACTTTACACTTATTAATTGCATACATTAATTCTATAGTGTAATTTTTGTATTCTATCCCGGCACCTACCCCCCAGTATAAACCACTGTTCACCTTTATGGAAGTTTTTTCTATCCTGTCGTTGAGTGTGTTTTTTGATTTTAAATCTGAAGCATCAAAATTGAATGAGTATCCTAAATTGGCCTTTAAATATGGTTTTACTTGTGAATTCGAAATAAAGTTGTATCTACCGGTTACATATACCGGTATAGAACGATATCGTACACCTGAGGTATCCACCTTACTTTTATAATTAAAATGTTTTCTGCCAGCATGAACCTGATAAGCCAGACCTAAACCTACATCTATATGTTCATTTAAAATTTTATATCCTTCTACCGCTACCTCTCCACCAAACCCTTTTGTTTTACTGTTTAAGAGAGTGTTTCCATTATCATCATAAGTTCTTTCGTATCCAGATATTATATCTACACCAATTTTTGGATTTATATAAAAATCAGATTCAGCAAACGTTACAGTTGATAAGACTACTAATACTAATAAGAATAATTTTTTCATGATTAAATCCCCCATAAATTAAAATTCCCACACATAAGTAACTTATTTGTTATCTTTGTACTTAAATTATAATACCATGTAATCTGAATTTGGTCAAATTTTTGTGTGATTTGTGATTGTGGTTTCATTTTAGTGAAAATAGGTTATTTGTAATTTAAATTTTTTAATGTTAACATATTCAATATAAGACATATGAAGGAAGAGGGTTTAGAATGGATATTTTATTGGGAACTAAACAGGTATTATCCCAGAAAAACATAAAAAAATTAAAAATTTTAGAGATGAATACAGATGAACTGAACAGTTTTTTATGGGAATTTAAGAGTGAAAATTTTATACCTACAACAGAATTAACGAATGAGATATATGAAAAAAAAGAAGATTCTTTAGAAGAATTTTTATGGGACCAGCTTAGATTCTTAAAAATAGGCAGGTTAGAAAAAGAGATCTGCAGGTATTTTGCAGAAAGTTTAGATGACAAAGGATATTTAAATATTTCATTGAATGCAGCGGCAAGAAAATTTAAAACCACAATTTTTAAGGTTAAAGAAGCAAAGGAAACATTAGAAACCTTGGAGCCGGCAGGAATAGGAGCCGGTAATTTAAAAGAAGCTATTATTATTCAGAGCAGAAACCATGAGGAGTTGAAAAAGATATCTCCCAAGATATGGGACGACATTTTAAATATGAGGCTGGATCGGGCAGCTATAAAATTAGGTATTTCAGTGACTGCCTTAAAGGATCTTATAGCTCCTGTAAGAAATTTTATATCCTATCCCAGGAGGGATTTTGCAAGCAAAAAAGCCAGAATTCAAAGTTCAGATATAATGATTTCCAATGAACTGATTTTAACTTTAGACAAAAGGTATGAATATCAGTTTGATGGAGGGGAACTCTCTCAATTTTTATCTAGAAAAAAATTAAAGGAGATAGATTCAATCAATCTGGCACTGGAAGCCAGAAGAAAAACTCTGCTCAATATAGCTCATTTTATCCTGGAAAAGCAAAGGAAATTTTTTTGTGGGGGATATATGGTTCCTTTAAAGTTGTCGGATGTTGCAGGGGAACTGGAGTTACATATATCTACAATAAGCAGAGCCTGTAAGGATAAAATATTGGAATATAACTGCAAACAGTATAAGTTAAATGATTTTTTTGTGGGAGAGGCAGGAAAGGGCTGTTCATCCCAGAGGTTATCTGTTGAAATTCAAAAACTGGTAGATGCAGAGGATAAATTTAATCCATATTCAGATGAGGAGATAAGAAAAAGGCTGGAAGAAAAAGATACAGTGGTTGCCAGGAGAACTGTGACCAAATACAGGGAAAGGCTGGGCATATTGAAAGGGAGGCTGAGAAAGAACTATGAATGATAAAAATGAACTGAAATATTCAGTATTTAAAAATTTAGTAGATAATCTCTATGATGAGGTGATCGTATGGGATGATGACTATAAGATAGTCTATGTGAATAAGGCCAGTTATAGACACTATGGTTTGTCTCCAGAGGAACTTATAGGAAAAACATTCTATGAATTGACAAAAAAAGAGTATTGGTATCCCTCTGTTCTTCCAGATGTATATAAAAATCCAAGAATTGTAAGTATAATTCAAAAAACCCATTTGGGAGCTAAAATAAAAACTACGGCGGTGCCTATTTTTTCAGCTAAGGGAAAATTAGAATATGTGGCTATGAATGTAAAGGATGTAGTTTCAGAGGTCCCTTCTACAGTGAAAGATACTGTAGAATTAAAAAACAAGGATTTTATTACCATGAGTAAAGAGATGACCGTTCTCTTAAGTTTGACTGAAAAGATAGCAAAGATAGATTCAACGGTTTTGATCCAGGGAGAGTCAGGGACAGGAAAAACATTTTTAGCAAAATATCTGCATAAAAAAAGCAAGAGGAGTAAAAAACCGTTTATATCTATAAACTGTGCCTCTATCAATGGGAATTTATTGGAGTCGGAATTATTTGGATATGTAAAGGGAGCATTTACAGGGGCTGTGGGGAGTGGAAAGAAGGGATTTATCCAGATAGCTGACGGGGGGATCTTGTTCTTAGATGAAATAGGTGAGATGCCCCTTGAATTACAGGCAAAATTTCTCCATGTGATTCAAGACAGGGAATTTATCCCGGTAGGAGGAACGAAACCCATTAAGATAGATATTAAAATAGTGGCTGCAACCAATAGAAATCTAAAAGAGATGGTAAATATTGGGAAATTCAGGAGGGATCTATACTATAGGCTGAATATTTTTGAACTTCTGATTCCTCCCTTAAGAAAAAGAGAAAGAGATATAACACCGCTGGCTAATTATTTTTTGAATAAAAATAATGAAAAATATGGAAGAAATTGTTATTTAGATGAAAAAACATTAAAAATAATGCTGGGGTATTCCTGGCCTGGAAATATAAGGGAATTATCTCATATAATTGAAAGATTGGTAGTGACATCTGAAAAGACTAAGATAATGCCTAATATTTTACCTGGTGAATTTTTCACCCTTCAGGATGAAGAGGAAAATATTTTTGAAAACACAGACATAAATTTAGATGAAATTATGAGTGAATACGAGGAGAAGATAATAAAAAAATATTATGAATTATATCCCAGTTCAAGAAAACTGTCAAAGGAGTTAAAAATAAGTCAAAGTAAGGCCAGTCGATTGATAAAAAAATATATCGAACCAAAAAAGACTCGCGAGTCATAAAAGACTCTTCGGTTAATACTTCATATGTTCTATATACAATCTAAAAAAACCAAAAGAAAACGAGTCGTAAAAGACTCGTTTTTTTATTTATTTTGGGATGGTTTTTAATTTCAACTTATCTTAGATAAAAAATCATTGATATCTATGGTTTGGCACGATTTTTGCTAAATACATGAGTAATAAAACATTAGGAGGTTAAAATGAAAATAACAGATATTGAGGTAATTATACTACGGGTTCCAGAAATAGGAAAAACATGTACTTGGGGAGATGATGCAGTTATTGTAAAAGTACATACAGACTGTGGCATTGTAGGAATAGGTGAAAGTGACTCGTCACCACTGGTTATAAAATCAATAATAGAGACTCCCAACTCCAATCTATATTGCTATGGATTAAAGGAATTATTAATAGGTGAAAATCCACTGGAAATTGAAAAACTATGGGATAAGATGTACTGGGCATCTAATTATATGGGGAGAAGGGGAGCAGGGATTCATGCAATCAGTGCGATTGATATAGCACTTTGGGATATCGCCGGGAAACATTACGGTGTACCAGTTCATACACTTTTAGGCGGGAAACATAGAGAGAAAATAATGGCTTATGGAACTTTTATTCCATATAATGATTTAGAAAAAAATAAAGAAGAGGCAAGGCGTCTTGTAGACAAGGGTTTTAAAAGTATTAAGTTTGGAGGAGGAGTTTTTGGAGAAGATCCGGATACAGATTATAACATCGTCAAATCTGTAAGAGATGAAATTGGAGAGGAGGTAGAACTTCAAATAGATCTAGCAACTAAGTGGAGAACTTCGGGACACGCTATCTATATGGCAAACAGATTAAAGGAATTCAACTTAAATTGGATAGAGGAACCGATCTTAGCTGACGATTCAAATGGGTATGCCAAATTTTCTAGCTGTGTAGAAGCTAAATTAGCAGGAGGAGAAGCTCTAACTACCGTGCATGAATTTAAGGAATTTTTAGAGAAATATGATGCTGATATAATTCAGCCGGATATTACCAGATGTGGGGGAATCACGGAAATAAAAAAAATATATGATATGTCTCAAATGCACGGGGTAAGACTGATTCCTCATGGATTTAGTACCGGGATTTTACTTGCGGCTTCTGTACAGTTTTTAGCCTCCAGAGAGTATGGAACATTGATGGAATTTTCTGAAAGTCAGAGTCCTTTGGTAACCGAATTAGTTAAAGGGGCTCCAACGTTTAAAAATGGATATGTCAAAGTAAGTGACAAACCGGGACTTGGAATTGAGTTGGATGAAGAAATAGTGGAAAAATATAGAGTTGATATAGCAGATATATTTAAAAATTAGGAGGGAATCATGAGTAAAAAAACAGGTGTAAATGTTGGAAAATTAAAAATAGAAAAAAATATAGAGGGAGCTAGAATTGATAAAGTGCTGATTTCTATTAGTATCTTTTTCGTTATTCTACTGGTTGGGTTATTGTATACAAACCCTGAAGCTTCTCAGGAAATTGCAAATATTATATTCGGTAAAATGACAAATTGGTTTGGGTCATTTACATTAATCTTTACTTTTTCAGGTTTTGTAATATTAGTGGGAGTAGCATTGTCAAAATACGGAAACATTAAATTAGGTGATCATGCACCTGAACATTCGACCTTTAAATGGGTTGCAATGATGATTAGCTGCGGACTGGGATCAGCTACTATTTATTGGGCATTTATAGAATGGGCTTATTATATAGGAACCCCTGGATTAGGAATAGAAGCAAACTCAATAAGAGCATTTGAAATGGCACTGCCTTACAATATGTTCCACTGGGGATTTAGTGCGTGGACGTTATATGCTTTAGTCGGATTACCAATGTGTTATCATTTTTATGTTAGAAAAAATGAAGGTCTCAGCCTTAGTTCTATAATCAGCAAAATCACTGGAATCAAAAAAGATGGTATTATTGCTACGATCATTAATGTTATGTTTATTTTCATCTGTTTTGGTGGATTAAGCATTACTTTAGGAGTATCAGTACCTCTAGTTTCACAAGTATTATGTGCTGTAGTTGGGATCACACCTACTTTCTCGATGAATGTTGCATTAATTTTATTAATTTCAATAGTTTATTCCCTTAGTTCATATATTGGTATCGAAAAAGGAATGGCCAGAATATCAGATTGGAATGGTAAATTAGCGATTTTCTTTCTGTTAGCAATTATAGTTTTAGGTCCTAGTTTATTTATCATAAATAATACTACTAATTCACTTGGGTTAATGTTACAAAATTTCGTTGGTATGAGTCTATTTACAGATTCAATAGGTCAAACTGGATTTCCTCAGTCATGGACAATATTTTACTGGTTATACTGGATAACTTATGCTCCATTTACAGGAATATTTATCGCAAAAGTTTCAAAAGGAAGAACTATCAGGTCGGTAATTATAAATACTTTAGTCAGTGGAAGTATTGGATGTTTTGCTTTTTTCGGAGTAATTGGAAGTTTATCTATAGACAGGCAAATGAAGGGCTTAGTTGACATGACTGGTTTATTAGGTGCAGGTAAAGATACATTTGCCATAATCGAAGTCATGAAAACTTTACCTTTAGGTAGTATATTCATGATGATGTTCTCAATTATAGCCGTATTATTTTTGGCAACAACTCTAGACGGAGCAGCATTTACAATGGCATCTACAGCTACACCGGGATTAAAATCAAATGAAAATCCACATCCAATTCATAGATTATTCTGGTGTGTATTATTAGCTTTAGTTCCTTTAGTAATGATCTTTATAGGAGCAAATTTAAATACAATCAAAACAGCAGCAATTATTACAGGAGTACCGATAATATTCCTTATGATAATAATGGTTTATGGATGGATTAAATGGATGGTAAAAGACTATCAGGTTCACACAGAAAAAGAAAATAATTATATTTTAATTGATAATGAAAAGGAAGGAAATCATGAATAGATTTAGTAAAAAGGATGAAAAAGACAATGTTGCAACAGCATTAGTTGATTTAGGGAAAAATAAAGCAGCCCATATATATCTATCTAATGGAGAACGTTTGACAAATGTACAGTCCAACGAAATGATACCCCATGGAAATAAAATTGCTCTAAATGATATTAATAATGGAGACAAAATTTATAAATATGGTGAAGTTATAGGGATATGTACAGAGGATATAAAAAAAGGAGACTTAGTACATGTACATAATGTAAAAAGTTTAACAGTAGATATTCCAAAAGAATTTAAAAAAGAAATAATGAGACAAATTAAAATTATGCAAGAAGAAGGTGAAGCAAATGAACTTTAAGGGATACAGAAGAGAGGATGGATCAATAGGGATTAGAAACAAAACTCTGATTATAGCAGTGGATGAATGTTGTGATGGAATTGCCAGAAATATTTCGGAAAAAGTAAAAGACTCAGTAGTTTTGACTAATTCATACACATGTATGCTTGGTGGAAATGAAGAAACTTTTAACCAAATGATAGCAGTTGGAAAAAATCCTAATGTTGGAGGAGTTTTAGTTATTGCAATGGGGTGTGGTAGTATTTTACCTGAGCAAATTGCTGAACCAATTGCAAAAATAGGCAAGCCTGTAGATATACTTACATGTCAAAAAAACGGTGGAACACGTAGAACAATCGAGACAGGAATCCAAAAATTAAAAACAATATCAGAAGAGATCAATAAAACTCCAAGAGAAGATGTTTCTATCGCTGAATTAATAGTAGGTGTGAAGTGTGGTGGATCGGATACAAGCTCTGGAATGGCATCTAATCCTAGTGCAGGAAATGCTATTGATAAATTAATTGATGCAGGTGGTATAGGAATTGGTGGAGAGTTATTTGAACTTCAAGGATGCCAGGAAAACCTAAGAAAACGTGCTGTTTCTGAAGAAGTGTTTAATAAAATTGATTCTTTAATTGAAGCTGAAAAGTCAAGATGGAGTGTAGAAGGAACAAATGTTGAGACAATGAGTATTGGTAACAGTGTAGGCGGGCTTACTACTATTGAGGAAAAATCACTTGGTGCACTTTATAAAATGGGTACGAAACCAATAAAAGATATTTTAGAGATCAATAAAGATTTTATTGATAAACCAAAGGAAAGTGGTTTTTACCTGTCGGAAACAACAATGTTGTGTGGTGGAGCCGGTGTGAACTTTGCATCTTTAGGAGCTCAAATGGTTTTATGGACAAGTGGAGCAGCAGGATTTAACAATCCAATTATTCCCGTAATTCGTATAAGTGGAAATGAAGATCTATTCAATGATGATATGGATATTGATGCTAGAGGTATAATGGATGGATCAGATACTGTTGATAATGTTGGTAATAATATAATTAAAAAAATTGTTGAAATTGCAAATGGTGAAAAAACACAGTTAGAAGATATTGGAAGTGCAACTCTGACGTTGTATCAAAAAGATCAAAGGTTGGAACAGCTATTGGGTAGTTGCAAAAACAAATAAAAATGAGAAAATAAAATCTCCTCCTAAATTTAGGAGGAGATTATTATTATTGTAAGAAGGACCTACAAATATTTTTTTAAAAATTCTCCTACCCCGGATTCATCACTGGATGCAGCCACATGGTCAGCAACTTGTTTTAACTCGTCAAATGCATCACTCATTGCTACTCCTATTCCGGCTATTTCCAGCATCTCCTTGTCATTCAATCCGTCTCCAAAGGCTATTACCTGGGACAGGGGAATATTCTCCTCCTCCATGATATTTTTCATAGCTGTGCCTTTGTTGACATTTCCATCTAAAATTTCCAGGAAAAATGGTCTTGAAAAGGTAGTGTAGACACTGTCACCTAATTTTTCTTTTATATCTTTTTCTATCTCCAATAGATTCTCGTGCTCTCCCACATAGAGAACCTTTGTGGAAAACATCTCATCCAATCGGTCAAAATCCTTTTTTACCGGTTCCAGTCCTGAAATTTCTTTATACAGTTCAGTTTCTTCATTGGTAATATTTTCAGAATACCAGATCTCATGCTGGTATAGGTTTAGGTGGGTTTTATACTCCCTTGCAATCTCTATCAATGTCTTGAGGGGCCTTTCTTTTACCGGGTATTCCTTTTCACTACCATGGGGATATATGATTTTTGCCCCGTTATAGCAGATAGCAGGAGTTGTTAAGTTAAGTTCCTCATGATATGATCTCATAGACTCATAACTTCTGCCGGTGGCTAAAAATATCTTTATTCCCTTATCCTCTAATTTTTTTAGGACTTCTTTATTTGTCTCGCTGATCTTATGGTCGTTACCTAATAATGTCCCGTCCAGATCCAGCATAATCGCTTTTATCATTTTTCCTCCTATCTGTTAATATACTGCATCAGCAATGTATCTATATCTATTGTATTTTCCCCGTAATTGATGATATCCATATAAAAATCAACGATGGTATAGGTGTTTGATTTTCCCCGGATGAAGTGCATAAATCTTTCGGTTTTAAAAAACTTTAATCCCTCTTTATTATGGGTTAATTTTTCCAGATCCACAGCAAATTTACCTTTGACCCAGTCATCGGAAGGATATTGTTCCACAAAATTCCAGATTTGTTTTTTTATATGGAGGATAGTTTTATAGTTTGTGGTTCCCTCGTAAAGATCCATCAATTCAACAAAAGTTTCTACATCCTGCCCCTTTATGAGGAGGAGTTCTTTGACCCCTTTTAGGATATCCCCCTTAAAAGTTTTTTCCTTTTTCAATGTTTTGGAAAGCCAGTCCTGGATGGTGGAACTTTCCGATCCAATATCCAGGTAGAGGTCGTCCAATTCTTCCAGGCTTATATTTTTTCCATTCTTTAAAAATTTAATTTTTCTATGACTGAATTTAAAGTACTGTATAATAAATTCATCTTTATCTATTTTTTTATGGGAAAGGTAGTTAAATGTAGGCATTAAAATTTCCAGGATATAGTCTAAAATTCCTTCCCTTATGGAGATATTTGAATGAATTTTTTTATAATAATTCATATAGTCCGTTAATTCCCTGTATAATTTCAGCTGGTTTGTCTGAATCAATCTGGAACTTTCAAATGATCTGGATTTTTCTTTAAAAATATCTATAGTTGTTCGGACTTTTGTATAATACCATGATCTGATATCTTCCCTGATGACCCTGGAAAAATAGAGTTCATCTGTAAAATCACCCCTGATCAATCCCCGGAGATCTGAAAGTTTATCTTTTTGGACCTTATCCATGGATCTTTCCTTATCTAATTTGTAGAGCCTTCTAATGAGGGAATCTATATAATGATTGATCTTTATCTGGGTCTGGATGGTATATTTCTTCTGAAGGTAGATCATATTGAGATAATCAACCAGGGCATAGGAATAATCATATTTTTTAGTGGTGTTGATCAGATACCCTCTGTGTTCTAAAAACTTTATATAGAGGTCTCCCTCTAGTTTTTCATATGTAGCCATCCCATTAAATTTTAAAATTTTTATAATAGGATGGTATATATATTGATGCCAATATTTGGATTTATCAATAAGGCTCCTGCCACCTTCTAAACCTTCAATATCATCCAGGAGTTTCTTGTAGTCTCCGCTTTCTGTCAGATCAAGGTTCAGCTGGGTTTGTTTGGTAAATTTAAACTTTTCCCTGTAGTTCATCTCCTCCTGACTGTCTTCCCCTGAAAAAAATTCGGTTACTACAGCCTCTATAGATGAAAAATTAAGAAAATGAGCCACAGAAACCCTGTGGTTGCCGTCATAGACATAGTATTCATCCCTTATTTTATAGAGATCAACCGGGGGAAGTTTGAAATCTCCCAGCATCTCAATATAGATGTTGCACCATCTTATCTTGACGATACTGTTTTTAGGAATAAATCCCTTCTTAAAATCTTCGGTTTTCTGAACACTGCCGACAATTTTAGAGAGGGGAACACTTTGAAGTCCCAGGCAGGAGTTGTTATAGGCAGATAGTTCTTTCTGTATATCTGAAAATTTCTTCAATTCCTCTCTGTGACCCAGAGGAATCCCCAAGATCTTACCCTTTCCTACAAATTTATCATAAGCATTTTTAGCTTCCTCCTGGATATATGAATTAATCATAAAGACCTCCTAATTTTTCATATATTCTATAACTTTATACCCGTAGGCATTGACGATCCTGGTATTTCCTACGATGGTTTCCTGGGTATCCATATGGGAAACCAGATGAATATGCCCATGGATCCATAATTTAGGTTTAAAATATTTTAAAATTTTATGAAATACCTCAAATCCCTGGTGGGTAAAATCTTCCCGGTCATTGATCCTTCGAGGGGGAGTATGGGTTACCATGATGTCCAGGTTTCCCCAGAAAAGGTATCCTAAATTTAAGATTATCCTCTGGGTCATCTCAAACTCCGAGTATTGATTTTCCTGGTAGGAGTATTTTTTACTCCCTCCCAGGCCGAATATTTTCAGCCCCTTATATTTTATAATTTTTCCATCTATATTTTTACAAAATGAGATATCGTGCCCCTTCTTATAGACATGATTTCCATTGACATAGATGACATCCTTATTGAGAGTTGTAAAAAGATAATCCAAATAATCATTTCCCAGATCTCCTGCTGAAATTATAAAATCAATATCGGAAAACATATTTTTTAACTTATCCATGGGATATCGTCCCAAAATTTCTGTATCACTGACGATGAGTATCCTGTATTTTTTCCCCATTCCTCCCCCTCTTTTTGGTCACGAATTACATGAATTATCACGAAATAAAAAATAAAAAATCCTGACGCAGACTAAGATCCGATTGTTCTTTTGACACAGAATTAAGACCGTTTTTTACCGCGAATTACGCTAATTCAAAATCCTTGACGTAAATTATTTCTGCCACCAATCTAATCTATAAACTGCTTACTTCAATTATATAAGAGTCTTACTTTTTTGTCACTATTAGTGAATATTGGTGTTAATTCGTGGCTAATTTATAGGTATTAGCAAAAAAGGAGGAAAAATCCCCCTAGTTTTTATAATTCGTCTAAGTTATATCCCATTTCCTTTAAGAATGGCTTTTTCTTTCTCCAGTTATCCTTAACTTTAACCCATAGGTTTAAGTATATTTTTTTCTCCAACAAAGTTTCGATATCTTTTCTGGCATCGGTACCAACAGCTTTTAAAAGAGCTCCCTTTTTACCGATAACTATCCCTTTTTGAGAATCTCTTTCCACATAGATATTGATATCATATTTATCCTTACCGTTTTCCCTTCTTTCTACATTGATGATCTCAACAGCGATAGAATGAGGGATTTCATCTCTGGTTCTAGTTAATATTTTTTCCCTAACAATCTCTATGATCATCCTATACATAGGCATATCGGTATACATATCTTCAGGATAGTACATGATGCCTTCCTCTAAAAATGGATCGATAGCTTCCAATAACTTAGGAATACCGATGGCATATTCAGCTGACATAGTTACGATCTTGTGGAAATTCCCTAATTTTGCTTTGATTTCCCCGATTTTTTCCTCGATCTCCTCGTCTTTCATAAGGTCAATCTTATTGATAATAGCAATTCTAGGAGTATTAGGAGCTTTCATAATCTTATCGAAGACAAATTGATCTCCTGTACTGATCTCCTGAGTCCCGTCCAGTACCATAATAACTGCTTCCACTTCTTTTAGTGCACTGATGGCTGTATTGGTCATATGTTCACCTAAAAGATGTTTAGGTTTATGGATTCCCGGAGTATCAATGAATACATATTGTGTATCCTGGATAGTCAATATTCCCTTGATTGAATCTCTGGTTGTCCCGGCTTTGTTAGAAACTATGGCTACCTTTTCATTTACTATCTTATTCATCAATGTAGATTTTCCTACATTTGGCCTTCCTACTACTGCTATAAATCCTGCTTTCATTAAATCTCCTTTTTTCTTATATTATTAATAGAGGTAGGGGGTAATTCATGAATTACCCCTACTCATCTCCGATTCCTATCTCCATATATTTTTCCTTGATTTTTCCTGTATTTCTGCTGCTGTAAAGACTGGTATTTTGAATGGTTGAATACCCCATCCTTTCCTTTACCACATGGGCACCCTCTGTGTCTAAAATATTTTTTAGGACGGAATTTCTGATCATATGGGTATATATTTCCCTGTCTAAGCCGGCTCTTTTTCCATATTGTATCAGCCTGGCTCTATAATTTTGTCTGGAAACACTGGAAAATATCTTGGTGTTTTTATTTCGGAGTTCATCTCTTTTCTCTTCTATAAATATCTGTAATCGTTCACTTAAAGAGTCGTCCAAAGGGATCTTGTTTATTTTGGTCCCCTTAATCTGAGTGATAGCTTTATAATCTTCTGAGATCAGATCTTCACACCTGAGATCTAAAACCTCTGAGATTAAAATACCGGTATCATAGAGGATATCTAAGATGATCTTATCCCTATATTCTTTTGGGGAGTCATCCATAACCTCCCTCAGTTTATCTATCTCCTTTAAACTCAATATTTCTAAAGTTCTTTTTTCAGGAGGTAGATTTTTTATCTTTTCCATGGGCAGACTATCAATTATACCATTTTTGTAAAAATATTTTAAATATCCCCGGATAGATATTATTTTTCTGTTGATACTGTTGTTGGAATAGACTTTTTTCAGATCTCTTATGAAGTTTAAGATGTCCTCCTTTATTATTTCATTTAGAGGTTTATACCTGATAAAGATAAAGAAATCATCGATATCTTTTTTGTAGGCTTCGCAGCTGTTGTAACTAAAGCTGCTGTCTTTCATGTGTTTTTCGAATTCTTTGTACCCTGGAACTTTCTCAAGCATCTAATCCTCCAATCGCATTCTGCGAAACTAATAACCAAACCTTTTTTGTCACCAATTAACACCGATTTTCTCTGATTATCTCTACGCAGAAAACTGTAGTCGTCAATAGTCGTTTTTCTAGTCTGTTAAAGTCAGCGTCAAAAGCTTTATTTAATTATCAATTGCCTTTTAATAGATCTTTTGCATGATTTTTCACACTGATACTGACCTGATCTCCTGCTAACATTCGTGCTATCTCATCTATTCTCTCTTCTGGATTTAGGTTTTTTACTGTGGCTATGGTTTTTCCCTGAATATTTTTTTTCTCAATATAAAATTGCTGGCTTGCCTTGGCTGCGATGGCAGGGGAATGGGTTATACATATGATCTGGGCATTCTCCCCGATGTCATATAGTTTATCGGCTATCTTTCTCACGGTTTCTCCCCCTACCCCGGTATCGATCTCGTCAAATACCAGTATAGGGACATTATCCACAGCTGAAAATATCACTTTTAGAGCCAGCATGATCCTGCTCATCTCTCCGCCGGAAACCACCTTAGCCAGAGGCTTCATCTCCTGGCCCAGGTTGGGAGCTATCATAAATTCTACTATATCCATCCCTGATCTGGAGATCTTTTCATCCACTTTAAAATCCACTTTAAACCTGGCATCCTTCATATTTAAATAGATCAGCTCAGAAGTCAGACTTTCCTCTATCAGCTTAGCTTTGACCTTACGGGCAGCAGATAAATCGGCAGCTACGGTTTTATATTTTTTTAGGAGATCTTCCATCTTTTTATTTAATTTTTTTTCCTCAAAATCACTTTCATCCAGAAGATCCAATTCCTTTTTAATCTTATCCTGGTATCCTAAAATTTCCGGGATATCTTCCCCATATTTTTTCTTGAGGTTGTTTACCTTATCCAGTCTGTCCACTACAGCATTTAGCCGGTACTCATCCACATCCATGCTATCCTGAATATTTTCTATATTGTATGTGAGGTCTTCAACTTCATAGTAGATTTTTTCTACTTTTTCAAAGATAGCCTCATAATCTTTACCATACCCGGAGAGGGATTCCATATTTTTTTTTACATTATGGAGTAGAGATGTGACATTTATCTCTCCCTCACTGATACTATAATAGGAATTTTTTAGTTTTTCAGTGATTTTACCGGCATTAAAAAGGATCTTATACTCATCCTCTAATTCTTCATCTTCATTTTCAGATAAGTTGACTTCTTCAATCTCGGCCAGCTGATATTCGTAGAGATCCTTTTTCTCTTTGATATTATTTCTTGTTTCAGAAAGCTGGATCAGGAGTCTGTGAATCTCCTCATAGCTGGAGACAATACTTCCCAGCTGGTCTTTGATAAGATGTTCATCTTTATTTAAAAATCTGTCGATTAATTTTATATGATTTCCTCTATGAAGGAGCATCTGGTGGGAGTGCTGGCCTACGATATCAACCAGGGTACCCATGATTTCTCTCAGGTTGCTCATGGGTACTCTTCTGCCATTTACAAAGGCTTTTCCCCGGCCATTGGATTCCATCCTTCTTTGGACAATTATCTCGTTGTTTTCTACATCTATTCCCATCTCATGGAGTTCACGGACCTGGTTTTCATCGGCATCGAATACACCTTCAGCCAGAAGATAGTCTGCCCCGTCCCGGAGCATCTCCATATTGGTTTTTTCGCCGATAAGAAGGTTGATACCTGTAAGGATAATAGACTTTCCTGCTCCTGTTTCCCCTGTGAGAGCTATTAATTTATCTTGAAATTCTAATTCTAATTTATCTATAATTGCTAAATTTTCAATTCGAAGTTCCCTTAACATATCTTATCTCCCCACTTTAATTTTTCCCTTAAAACAGAATAATAGTTTCTTGATTTTGGCAGCACCAACTTTAATTTTTTATCTGAATATTTTATTTTAACGGTGTCATCTTTAGTAATCTCGATAATATCATCTCCATCCACAGCTACATAAGCTGAACCTTCTCTTTCCTCTAATTTTAATGTGATCTCCTCTTTGCCATCTACTATTATAGGTCTGGTACTTAAGTTGTGCGGGGCAATGGGAGTAATTAAAAGAACATCTAAATTCGGTCTGATGATGGGTCCTCCTGCTGAAAGGGAATAGCCTGTTGACCCTGTGGGAGTAGCAACAATTAATCCATCTGCCCTGTAGGTATTGATATAGTGTTCCCCTGAAGCTCTGATCCTGATTAACTTTTGCAGGATACCTCCCTTTGCCATAACCACCTCATTGAGTCCGGTATATGTTTTTCCGCCGACCTCTACCTCCAGCATATGCCTTTCCTCTAACTTATAGTTTCCCATCAAAACATCTTCAAAAACTTGAAGAGCTTCGATCCTCCTTATATCTGTAAGAAATCCAAGACTTCCCATATTTACAGCAACGGCAAATTTATTGTGGGCAGCTATTTCCTTGCTGGCCTTTAGGAGGGTTCCGTCACCACCAATTACCACAACAAAGGCTGATCCTTCTATCTCTGGCTGGACCTCTATACCGCAATTTTCAAAGAATTCCTTGGATACTTCATAAAATTTTATTGCATCTTTTTTAGAGGTATTATATATGATACATACCTTTTTTTTCATCTTTCTCCCCCTGTATGACCTATGGTCAAATGTGTATATTTAAATGTATAAACAGAAAATCTGGATCTAAAAATTATCTGGATTAGAGGATTTCAGGTTAAACCTGGTCTCGTAATAAAGATATGATCTCCCGTCTAAGTTAAGTCCTAAAATCCCGATTTCACTGCCTTTTCCTACCGTTTGTCCTAACTTTACATAGTTAGAAATCAGGTTTCCGTAAATAGTGATCAGGTTATATCCATGATCTATCATGACAACTTTTCCCATATTCATAAATTTACCTGCATAGATAACCTTCCCTTTATTTGCAGAAACAACCCGGTCTCCTAGATTTCCCTGGATCTCCTGCCCGGAACTACGGATTCCTCCTACCTTGGCTTCATTAAATCCAACTACGACCCTTCCAGAGATGGGGCTTTTAAAACTTCCTAAATATTTAGCAACAGTTGAATAATTTACATTTCCCAGTTGTTTGGTTCTGGTTCTGATTATATTATCGATCTCTTTTTCAATGGCAGCTTTTTGTTTTTGAAGGTTAGTTATTGTATTTTCAGCTTGTTTTGTTTTGGCTGTTGTTAGCTTCTTATCTTTATTATATTGTGCTATTAGATTGTTGTGCTGTCTTTTCTTGCTCTCCTGCTGACGTTCTTTATAAGCCAGCTGGGATTGAAGTTTTTTAAGATTTCGCTGCTCATTCTCGATATCTTCTTTGACTTTTTTTATATTGTGCTGGACACTTTTTATCTCCTCCTGCCTCTCCTGATTGGCCTTGAGGATTTCCTTAAAATTATAGGTGTCGACTTCATCGGTTATCTCTTTTTTCTGCCATGACTGGAGCATAGCCACATAATCATTTTCCATATTAGCGAGTTCTTTGGAACTGAATTTCAGATTCCGTTTCCCATAATCGACCTTCCTGCTGACCACATCAATTTTTGCCTTGAGGAGTTCTTTCTCGCTTTCAATAATTTTTAATTCTTTTTCTACACGGGTTATCTGTTCTTTCAGTGTTTCGGTTTTTTTATCTATGGTTTTGATCTTTTGAGTGTTTTTTTTTATCTCTTCACCCTTTCTTTTGATCTCATTTTCAATCTGATTGATCTGATTTTTTTTTTCATCTAAGCTGTTGGAAAATGTGGTTGTGGTAATAATTATTGTGATCAGGCAAAATATTAGTTTCTTCATTGACCTACCTCTTAACCTTTATCAGGTTAAAGGATAGAAATGGAAAACTTAAGCTCACAAGGATAATGATGATTCCCACAACGATTCCAGCCTGGATGGTAGAGGCCAGGTAATTTAATCCTGCTATTTCAGTGCGGATAAATTCATAGAGGTTTAAAAAAATTAAACTGCCTATAACAGCTGCCGAGATAAATTTTATATTATTTATAAAATAATAGGGCCTTAAGATCTCTTTTTTTTCCATGCCGAGATATAGTTTAGCTTCTATATCATGATTTTGGCTGACGACACTGCTATGCATTATATTAAATATCATTATTTTTATAGGCAGAAGTGTGATGATAAGTAATCCGATTATAAGCTTATTATTTCTTTTTATTTTTTCATCCAGTGCAGCGACCCTTTTTTTATTGATTACGACTTCTTTTACACCATCGATCTCATCGATAATCACTTTTGCTTCATTTAGGTTTTTTTCTCCTTCAGTTTTTACTATAAAGGAGTTTAAGAGGGGATTATTTATCCCGCGATTACTGAGTCCCAGTTGGGCAGCTAAATTTTGAAACGCTAATTCTTTATTTATATAGCTGATTTTTTCAATACCCTGGAGGTTCAAAATACTTTTTTCAATCTTCTCAATACTGTTTTGAGAGACGTTGTTATTCATATACACACTGAGAGCATAACTTTTATTTAAAGTTTTATTACTCTGATGGATATTATAGATGGAGATAAGGCTTATATTGAAAAATAAAAATGCACAGATCAAAGTAGTGAAGCTGAGGGTGTAATAGGTTATATTTTTTTGGATCAATTCATTTATCTCGGTATTCATTTGACGTATTTTTTTAAACATTGGATATTGCTCCCTTCTCTAAGATATATTTGTCACAATTTATCATATTTTCAATTTTTTTATTGTTGGTAAAGATTACGATAGTTTTACCTTTGTTATTAAGATCTTGGAGGTATTTCATCAAACTCTCAATTTTTTCGGTCTTTAAATGCATTTGCGGGTTATCCAGGATGATCAATTCTGGATCTAACACCACAGATCTGGCGATGTTAAGTCTTTGTTTTTCCTCTAAATTCAGAGTAGTTAAAGAATTATTTTTTTTCTCTAAAAGGCCGAAATTTTTTAAATGTTCCTCACCTGCTGCAATGAGTTTCTCAGGAGACAATTTTGTATGGATCTCCAAGGGAAGGGTGATATTTGCCAGAACATCCTTAGTTTGTATAAGTTTAAAATCTTCAAAACAAATACCTATTCTTTTGTGGATTATTTTTGAACGGCAATTGAACTTAGCAAGGTTTTTACCTCCTATTGTTATCTTCCCGGATTTAGGAGTATCCAATTGACAGATCAAGTCGATCATCTTGTTTTTTTCCAGCTTAGATCTATAATTTAAAAGGACAAATCTTCCATTTGAAACATTTAAATTTAAATTATTGAGACATGGTTTCTTTTCGTAAGTGGTTATATTCTTAAATTTTAACATTTTAAATTCTCCTATGAAACAAGAGTTGATTACTGAAAGTCTATAGATGGAAAATCACTGCCCATTTATCCTTAAATTATATCAATATTAGGAGGAGAAGGTCAATTTTCTTTTTTTCTTGATTTAAACCTTACAATACTCTAAAATTAAAAGAGAAAACTTAGAAAAAACCTTTGTCATGAAGAACAGAGAGTAAAAAAATAAAATTTTTATAGGGTGGATTTTAAGCCAGAGAGAAACCCTTAGTCAGCCGGATAAGAGGAGTAAAAAAAATGAAAAAATTAATTATAGCAGAAAAACCAAGTTTAGGAAGAAATATAGCCAATGCACTGGGCCTGAAAAAAAGAGGAAATGGATATATAGAAGGTGAAAAATATATTGTTTCCTGGGCATTCGGGCACCTGTTCGAACTGTCAGATGTAGATGATTATTTTGGCCAGAAGATGAAGTGGAAGGAGGTAGAACTCCCCTTTACGCCCAGGAAGTTTAAATTTAAATTGAAGGAAAGCAAGGGAATAGCCGAACAATTTAAAATCCTTAAAAATCTTATGGAGAGGGAAGATGTAGAAGGAATTATCAATTGCGGGGACGCAGACAGAGAGGGACAGATAATAATAGATAGGATTATAAAGGAATCCAAGATCAAAAAAGAGGTATACAGACTATGGCTGCCGGAGCAGACCAAGGAAACCATCATAAAGGAAGTTGAAAATATAAAACCTGACAGGGAGTATATAAGGTTAGCTTTTGAGGGGTATTCCCGAACTGTAATGGACTGGCTCTTCGGGATAAATTTAACCAGGTATATCACCCTGAAAAGCGGCCAGTTGATGCCGGTAGGGAGGGTACTGATACCTGTATTAAAATTTATCTATGACAGGGATATAGCCATAGAAAAATTCGTCAAAGAAAAATATATCCAGCTTGAGAGTGAATGTGAAAAAGATGAGATTAAATTTAAATTGTCTAAAAGTACCAAATACCCCATGAAAGCTGAGAAAAAAGCTGACTCAAAGTGTGAAGAACTGAACTCTTATGAGGGGATAGTTTTATCTAAAGAAAATAAGGAGATAAAAAAACAGCCGGGCAGGTTATTTTCATTGTCAAAATTACAATCCCAGCTTTCGAAAAAAAATAAGATAGATTTTAAGGGGTCATTGGAAATAATACAAAAATTATATGAGAATGGATATATCACATACCCCAGGACAAATACAGAATATTTGGCGGTAAATGAAAAGGGGAAGGTTAAACAGCTCCTAAAGGTGCTTTCAAAGGATCATAATGTAAAATTTAAGGATTCCAAGAAGATATTTGATGATGACAAGGTGGAGAGTCATAGTGCCATAATTCCGACGATGAAATTTCCCAAAAACAATTTGAATGGCCGGGAAAAAATAATCTATGAAACTATTCTAAATCGTTTTATTTCAAACTTTGTAGCTGAGGAAACTATTACAGCCAAGGTTGTGGTAACGATAGGTGTGGGAGAGGAAAAGTTTAAACTTTCGGGGGAGAGTGTCGTACAGGAGGGATTTTACAGGTATGAACCTGCAAATCTTGAGAATAAGTTACCAAATTTTATTGTAGGAGATATCTTTAAAGTCCAGTTTAAAAAAATATTAAAGGAAACTAATCCCCCCAGAAAAGTATCGGAAAGGGAACTGTCAGCCCATTTAAAAAATCCATTTAGGAAGGACAGTGATACTGAAGAGGATGAATATAGAGCTATGTTGAAGGGGATAGAGATAGGAACCGAGGCTACGAGAACAGGGATAATAGAAAATGCCAAAAAATATGAATATATATCACAGAAAGGTTCTAATTTTTCTCTGGAACCATTGGGTCAAAAAGTGGTGGAGACCCTGGATAAATTAAATGTGGATCTATATAAAACAAAAACTGTGGAATTTTCCAAACTCCTGAAAAAAGTGTATAAGGGAAACAGCACTATCCAGGAAACCATAGATCTGGTTACAGGGGAACTGCAGAAAATTATAGGCCAGAATATAGAGATACCCAGGGTATATGATGATTCAGAAAGAGAGATAATAGGAATCTGCCCCAGATGCGGCAAGAATATCTATGAGAACAGCAGGGGATTTTCATGTGTAGGTTATAGAGATACCCCGCCGTGCAATTTTACCCTATGGAAAGAAAGTAAATATAAATCTATCGAAGTGAAGATATCCAAAACAAGGGCTAAAAAATTAATAAAAGGAGAACCTATCCTTGTAAAGAAGATAAAGGGTAAAAATGAGAAGATGTATTCAGCTGAATTTAAATTAGAGGATACAGGGAAATATGTGAACCTAAAATTAGAAAAATATTTTCCGGAAAAAGAATAAAAAAGCAACGTGACGCTGCATCCAATTAGTCATAATCAAAAATAAAAAAAATCCCTCCTTGTCTAGAAGATAAAGGAGGGAAACTCTATAAAGTGAAAGAGCCAGTAAACCTTTTGAGAAAGTTTACTGGCTCAGCATTAGAAACACCATAATGTCGCTAACACATTTCAAAGACAGTATAACTTATTTTTGAAAGAATGTAAAGTTTTATTTTTGCCATAGGAGGACAGAGATGTTAAAGGGAAAAAAATTAAAAGAAGGAGATACCATAGGAGTTGTAGCTCCTGCTAATTCCGGTTCCAAAGAGAAGGTGCTGAGATCGAAAGAAAGGTTGGAAAGTCTGGGATATAAGGTGAAACTGGGAAAACATATCTTTGATACCTGGCATTCATTTGCAGGAACGGATAAAAGGAGAGTATCGGATATAAATAATTTTTTTAAAGATCCAGAGGTAGATGCCATCATGTGTCTTCGTGGGGGATATGGAAGTATCAGGATTGTAGAGGACCTGGATATCGAGATGATAAGGAAAAATCCCAAGGTATTTATAGGATATAGTGATATTACAACACTTCATAGTGCATTGAACCAAAAGGCTGGTTTAGTTACCTTCCATGGTCCCATGGCAGCGTCTAATTTTTTTGATATAGATAAATTTACCACAGATTCATTTAGAAAAAGTGTGGAAGGAATCCAGCCAGGAGAAATAATAAATCCGATAGAATTAAAATCTCTGGCAGGAGGAAAGGCTGTTGGGGTAGTGGCAGGGGGGAATTTGACAACCCTTATGGCAGATATGGGGACTACAAATGAACTTGATTTTAAAGGAAAAATATTATTTGTAGAGGAGATCAGGGAGCCCACATATAAGATTGACCGTGCTCTGACTCAGCTTTTAAATTCAGGAAAACTATATCAGTTAAATGGAATCATCCTGGGAGATTTTAATAACTGCATTCCTGCATCGGAATACGATATGAACCTCATGGATCTATTGGAAGACAGGCTGGAAAATTTAGGTATTCCCATAATCTATAATTTTCAATCGGGTCATTGTAAACCCATGGTAACTCTCCCTCTGGGGATAGAGATAGAGATAGATTGTGATGAATTAACGATTAGGAGTTTAGAGGGAGCAGTCAGATGAAAAATATATTAAAAAAATTAGTTTTATTGATAATCCTGGTATCTATAATTTCGTGCAGGAGTACAGAAACTCCAGTTGTTCCAATAAAATCTGCCACAGAGAAAGCAGTGGATGACTTTACGCATATGCCTCAGACAGAAAATGCCAGCCTGGGGATGAAAGTTGTGAACTTAGAAAGTGGTAAAACTTTATTTAAATTAAACCCTGATAAATCCCTGGTGCCTGCTTCCAATATGAAGTTATTGACAACAGGAGCAGCTTTGGAAATTTTGGGGAAAGATTATAGATTTAAAACTATCTTAGCCTATGACGGGAAGATAGGATCGGACGGGACTTTAGACGGGAATATCTATATTATTGGCGGGGGAGATCCCACCCTGGGGTCTAAATATCTGGCTGCAGAAGATCCT
This sequence comes from Psychrilyobacter piezotolerans, assembly GCF_003391055.1. NCBI lineage: Bacteria > Fusobacteriati > Fusobacteriota > Fusobacteriia > Fusobacteriales > Fusobacteriaceae > Psychrilyobacter > Psychrilyobacter piezotolerans. The sequence continues at coordinate 28,878 of NZ_QUAJ01000016.1, read as the reverse complement.
GAAAGGGTAACAACAGGGGAAAAAAAGAAACAGCTGGAATTTTTAAATATCTGGGCAGAAAAAATTAAAAGCATGGGGATAAAAAAAATTAATGGCCAGATAGTAGCCGACCCATCTTATTATCCTGAAACAACTCTGTCTCAAACGTGGGAATGGGGGGATCTGAGGTACACCTTTGCTTCCCGACCCAGCGGGCTTACTTTTTTGGATAACAGTATCAGGCTGATACTGCAAAGGGAAGATGGAAATATCAGGGCAAGTGTGTCCCCGTCGTGGGTTAATACTGTGGTAACCAACAGAGTTGCAGCAGATGAAATCCGGCCGTCTAAAATAACCCTGGTAGTGTCTCCTTACACCAATGAAATAGTTGCACTGGGAACTATGAATAAACCAATAATTTCATACAATACAGTGATGCAGGATCCTGCTTCTGCCCTGGCTGTAATATTTTCTAAAACTTTAAAAGAGGAAGGCATAAAAAATAATGGCGGCAGGTTAATGGGGAAAAACGATAAAGCTATAAATAAAAATAACCTTATTTATACCCAGTATTCTCCTAAACTGGAGGAGATCATAGGTTATACAAATAAATATAGTGTAAACCTATTTTCAGAACATCTAAAGATAGAGGCTGAGAAGAAATTAAGGGGAAAAAGTAAAGAGAGTGTTGAAACAATGAAGGGGTATTGGAGTAATCGTTTATCTGCAAGGGGACTGTATATCTATGATGGAAGCGGGTTATCCCGTTACAATGGGGTGACCCCTGACACTCTTGTAGAACTCTTGAAATATATGAAAAAATCCGAGAATTTTTCTAGTTTCTATGATTCTTTGGCTGAACCCGGAAAGAATGGAACCTTTAAAAAGTTTCAAGAACAGACGGTCTTAGTGGATAATCTTCACGGGAAGAGCGGCACTCTTACAGGGGTAAAATCCTACGGGGGATATATGTATAATGTTGACGGAGATCTGCTGGCCTTCTCCATAATAATAAATCATCATGGGATGAGCGGAACCAAAATATCTGAAAAATTGGAGAAGGTAATGGAGAGTATCTATTATTTGAAATAAATAGTAAGGCAGAAAACTGAATTTCAAACTCTTCCTTTTTATGGAGATTTCATGAATATCAAAATTAATTCTAACTTTAGAATAAATTTTAAATATGAATCTCAAATCAGAGAAACCGAAGCAAAGATAGTTGCTGATAAGCAAATGCTATGGGTTATCTTTCTCAATATAGTTCTTTCTCCCTATTTGGGATTTGCATTTAAAATTAACGATTGTTTATAGTAAATTTTAATAATCGCAAAACTCGTGCTCGAAGGGCGAGAGAGGGTAAACAGATTCTAAAGATTCCATCTTTAATACGGGTTACTTTTTCTCTTGAAAGAAAAATTAACGAAAAAGTTCAAGAAGTTTATAAGTTATCTTTGTGAGTAAGTCACGATCGTCATTGTAGAAACAGTACAGCTGAAGTGTAACGACTATAAACTTCACAGTTTAAAGTCAAAAGAAAGTTCAAACCAAGAATAAAAGATAAAAAACTTGAACACGGAGATACACTGAGGGAAAAAAGAAAGTACACGGAGAAAGCTCAGTGAAACTCCAATCTAACCTCGGTGAGTCTCTGCGTTGATAGGTTTTCTTAATCTATAAAAATTAGATTATGGATTCGTGCAATTCGCGGTAAGAAAAAAAGAACCTCTTAGTGAGCTCTCTAGCTTTTCATTCGTGTAATCTGTGACAGAAAAAGAAAAAATTAAATTTTTAGGAGGTTATTTTTTATGGATAGCAATAAAATTTTAGAATTGGCAAAAGAAATATCTCCCTGGTTATCCGAAGTCAGAAGAGATTTTCATATGTATCCGGAGCTGGGGATGGAGGAATTACGTACCCAGAGGAAAATTTGTGAATATTTGGATGAATTTGGGATCTTATATAAAAAGATGGCAAAAACAGGGGTGGTAGGAGAGATAAAGGGAAAAGGTGCAGTTAAAACTATAGCTCTCAGGGCTGATATGGATGCCCTGCCTATTTTGGAGAAAAATCATGTTTCTTACAGGTCTAAAAATAATGGAGTTATGCATGCCTGCGGTCACGATGCACATACTGCCATCCTTTTGGGTGCAGCTAAAATACTCAGTGAAAAACAGGATGAATTAGGTGTAAATGTCAGGTTTATATTTCAGCCTGCAGAAGAAACTGTAGGAGGAGCTGAGCCCATGATTAAAGAGGGGGCCTTAGAAGGTGTCGATGCTATATTTGGATTGCATGTGAGTTCCGAGATAGAAAAAGGAAGTGTGGAATACAGGTATAAGCAGATGAATGCTTCTTCGGACAGTATAGAGATAGAGATCCGGGGGGTGTCCGCCCATGGGGCATATCCCGGAGAAGGGGTAGACGCAATTGTGATAACAGCTCAACTGATAACAGCTATGCAGTCCATAGTGAGTCGGATAGATGCCAGAGACAGTGCGGTGCTGACCATGGGGATGATAGCTGGAGGGACAGCTCCTAATATCATAGCAGATTCTGTCAAACTCATGGGGACTTTAAGAACTTTGGATCCTCAAGTCAGGAAGTTAGTCAAAGAAAAATTAAGGGTTTTAGTGGAAACTCTGCCTGTTTCCATGGGTGGAAAGGGTATATTAAAGATCGAGAAAGGGTATTCTTCCCTTATTAATGACGATAAGATGGTGGATTTAGTAAAAAGAAATGCAGTGGATATTTTAGGGGTGGGAAATGTGCTGGAAAAAGAAAAGGCTAATATGGGTGTGGAAGATTTTGGATATTATCTGGAAAAAATACCGGGAGTATTTTTCTATCTGGGAGTAAAAAATGAAAAAAAAGGAATAGCAGCGTCAGCTCACAATGGATTTTTTGATATAGATGAGGATGCACTGCATTTAGGAGTTGCTATTCAGATTTTGAATGTCCTGTCGGTATAAACTAAAAAGGTATCAAAAGTAATATTACTTTTGATACCTTTTTTAAAATGATGGCGGATTGGACACCCATAAAACTTTAACTATGTTTTTTCCTGCATTGGAAATATAGTGGTTTTTTCTGGACTTATAATAAAATGATTCCCCCTTACGGGCTTTATATATTTTTTCTCCTAAATGAATTAAGACGGTACCGCTGAGGACATATCCGAACTCCTCTCCCTCGTGGGGCAGTTCCTCCTTATACCTTCCTCCCTCCTCTATGGTTATGAGGATAGGTTCCATTTGATTTTTCTGTGCGTTGGGAACGATCCACTCGATCTTATACTTTAATTCCTCATCGATACTCTCGAAGACATCTTCCTTTTTAAAGACAATTTTTTCATCTTCATCCTCATTGAAAAAATCCCGAAGGTTGGTACCTAATCCTTCTAAGATGTCTATTAGGGTAGTGATAGATGGAGATGTAAGATCTCTTTCTAATTGGGATATAAAACCTTTGGATAGTTCGCACCTCATAGCTAACTCATCTTGAGTGAGGAATTTCTCCTGTCTCAGTCTTTTAATTTTTTTGCCTATATCCATTATTCACTCCCTTTTATTTATTCAAAATTATCTTTTTTTATTACAAGTCTATTTAATATTATAGCTTGATATATAAAATAAATCAATTGACAAAGTATGTTTTTTTTTATAAAATGAAACGCTATAAGTTTAGTAATACTGTTTTTATAAACGTATTATATAAAACATAAAGTGACAATAAATGTAATTTATTAAAGTAAGTTTATTTTAGATGAAACTGATACGGTTAAAATTTATATAGCAGGGAGAGATTTTATGAAACAGGGAAATATAAAAATTGATTCTATATCTAAGTCTTTTGACGGGGTAGAAGTATTGAAAAATATTAGTTTTGAGATTAAGGGCGGAGAGTTTTTTTCTATCTTAGGAGGATCTGGATGCGGAAAAACCACCCTTCTTAGGATGATAGCAGGGTTTATAGAAGCTGATGGAGGAACAATCTATCTGGGGGAAGAGGATATAACCCGTCTAAGCCCGGATAAGAGAGATGTTAATACAATATTTCAAACCTACGCATTATTTCCTCATCTGACAATCTATGAAAATATAGCATTCCCATTGCGGTTAAAAAAAATAAAGGATGCAGAGATAGACAGAGAGGTAAAAAAATATTTAGAGATGGTGAAATTATCTGAACATGCAAATAAATATTCATCCCAGCTTTCAGGGGGACAAAAACAAAGGGTTGCCATAGCCCGTGCACTGATAAATAAACCAAAGGTTCTTCTCTTGGACGAACCATTATCTGCACTCGATGCGAAACTCAGACAGCATATGCTGATAGAATTGGATAATATCCATGAAGAGGTAGGGATTACCTTTGTATTTGTTACCCACGATCAGCAGGAAGCCCTCAGTGTATCTGACAGGATTGCAGTGATGAAGGATGGAGAGGTACTCCAGATAGGAACACCCAATGAGATCTATGAAAGTCCGGCTAATGCATATATAGCTGACTTTATCGGTGAAACCAATTTCATCGAAGGTGAGGTTGTAGAGTTAGAAGGGGAGTTCGGATACCTGGAATCATCTAATTATGGAAGGGTAAAATTTGAGCTGGATAAGGAAGTGGCAGTAGGAAATTCTGTGAAATTAACTATCAGGCCTGAAAAAGTAAAGGTATCTAAATCAAAACCCAGATATTTAGATGGCAATGACAATATATTCAAAGGTAAGATTGAAGAGGTGATCTACTCAGGATTCCAAAGTAAGTTCTTTGTAAATGTAGGAGATAAACTGTTCAGTGCATTCAAACAGCATGTGGATTTCTTTGAGGAAGATGCAGAAACTATCCATTGGAAAGATGAAGTTTATGTTATTTGGGATTCAGCTGACAGTTTCCTCTTAGAGGTGATATAGATGAAAAATCAGAGAAGCGGTTTAGTCTATTCTGCTCCTATAACCCTTTGGCTGACTTTATTATTTGTGGCTCCGACATTAATAGTTATAGTCTACAGCTTCTTAAAAAAGGGAATCTACGGAGGAGTGGAGTGGATATTTTCTGTAGAGGGATATAACTTTTTCAGCAGTTCGTATTTTTTAAAAGTAGTCTGGAATACAGTGGAAATATCTGTGGTCGCCACTGTAATTACGGTCTTAACAGCTGTACCGGTGGCTCTTTATATAGCCACCTCCAAGTATAAAAACTTTTTATTATTTTTAATAATAATTCCATTCTGGACAAATTTTTTGATAAGGATCTATTCCTGGATAGCTCTTCTTGGAAACAACGGCCTGTTAAATAATATTTTGATAAAACTTGGGTTGGAGCCTCACCAGTTTATCTATAATAAGTTTGCAGTAATACTGGTAAGTGTTTATGCATATCTGCCCTATGCTATTTTACCCCTTTACTCTGCCATAGAAAAATTTGATTTTGCAATAATTGATGCAGCAAGAGATTTAGGAGCCAGTAAGATAAAGGCTTATATCAAAATATTTTTACCCAATATAAAACCAGGGATTATAACTGCTACATTGTTTACATTTATACCGGCACTGGGATCTTATGCTATCCCAAAATTAGTCGGGGGAAATGATTCTCAAATGCTGGGAAATATCATAGCCAGAGAACTTACAATTACCAGGAATTGGCCCAAAGCTGCTGCTATTTCAACAATTTTAACAATAATAACAGTTATTTTTATTCTTGTTTTATCAAAATATGATAAGGGTCATAAGGGAGGAGAAATATAAAGATGAATAAGAAGAAGTTTTCACTGAATATGTTTATATTAACCCTGGTGTTTCTATACCTACCCTTGGTAGTTCTTATCGTTCAATCTTTTAATTCCGGTAAGGGTGTAGGATGGGATGGATTTTCCCTCAAATGGTACGATGAATTATTTAATCACTCTGCAAGGTTATGGAAATCCTTCAGGTACAGTATCTTAATTGCATTGACTTCGTCTCTAATATCTACAGCAATAGGAACTTTAGGAGCAATATCGCTTCAGTGGTATAGTTTTAAACATAAAAAATATCTCCAGGTAATATCTTATCTGCCCTTGGTTCTTCCGGATATAATAATGGGGGTATCGTTATTAATTTTATTTACCAGTATAAAGTTTAAACTGGGGCTGGTCACTATATTTTTGGCTCATACAACATTTAATATCCCTTTTGTGCTGTTTATTGTGCTGTCTAGGTTACATGATTTCGATTATTCCATAGTGGAAGCGGCGTATGATCTTGGGGCAACCCAAAAACAAGCCCTTACCAAGGTAATATTGCCGAACCTCATGCCGGGGATAATATCCGGACTTTTAATGTCTATCACACTGTCATTGGATGATTTTGTAATAACGTTTTTTGTAGCAGGACCGGGATCTTCTACCTTACCTCTGCATATCTATTCAATGATTAAGTTCGGGGTTTCACCGATTATAAATGCACTTTCAGTGATATTGATTGCAGGAACAATAGCACTGGCTATGTCTACAAAAAAGATACAAAAATATATGGTAAGTTAAAAAAAGGAGGAAAAAGATGAAAAAAAGTGTTATATTTATTTTGATGTTATTGGCTTTAGCAGGCTGCGGAAAAGAGGAACAAAAAAACGAGCTTTATTTATTCAACTGGTCGGATTATATTCCAGATGAGGTAATTACTGATTTTGAAAATGAAACAGGAATAAAAGTTATAACTGATTATTATTCTTCCAATGAGGAGATGTACGCAAAGATAAAGGCCGGGGGAGATGGCTACGATATAACTGTTCCATCTACTGACTATGCTGAAATTATGATGAAGCAAGGGATGCTGGAAAAAATAGATAAATCTAAAATTTCAAATTTGAAGGAACTGAATGAAGATATTGCATCTAAGATCAGTTTTGATAAAAATCATGACTATATCATCCCGTATTCTGTAGGAGCAACCGGAATAGCTGTGAATACAGAATATGTGAAAGATTTTGAAAGATCATTTGATATATATAACAGGAAAGACCTGAAGGGGAAGATGACTCTTTTAGATGATATGAGAGAGGTTATGTCCAGTGCACTAATCATTGCAGGGCATTCGCCGGAATCTTCTGATCCGCAAGACTTGGAAGATGCTCAGAATATAATCTTAGGATGGAAGGAAAATATCTTAAAATTTGACAGTGAGAGTTTTGGAAAAGGATTTACAAATGGGGAGTATTTAGTGGTACATGGTTATTATGAAAATATAGCAGCTCATATGACCGATGAACAGGCTGAAAATATGGTGTTTTTCATACCGGAAAAGGGAGCTCAGATGTATATAGACAGCATGGTTATACTAAAGGGAGCTAAAAATATCGAAAATGCTTATAAATTTATAGATTATATCTACAGACCGGAAGTATATGTAAAAATTGTAGATTATTTAGAAACTCCTTCTATAAATATAGGAGCAGGTAAACTCAGAGAAACTACACCAGTTTATGATGTAGAGGATCTGAAGGAAGCTTATCTTATGAAAGATTTAGGAGAGGCATTAGCCCCTCAAAGTGAAGTTTGGAATGAAATTTTAACTCAATAAATAAAATGAAAAAGATCGTAGATGACCAGAATTATCAATGATCTTTTTTTTTGATTTATAAAAAAAAATAGATTGACAAAGTTTTATTTTTTTTATACAATATCATGTAAAAAGTTTAGTAATACTGTTTTTTAAAACGCGTTATATAAAACATAATAACTTAAAAAAATAAGGTTTCTAAATTCTAATTTATTGAGAAAAGTAAATAACAAAATATTGCTCTTTCAAGATTTTGAAGGGACAATATTTTTTTTAAAAAAAGGTTTAGTATTGGTAAACTTTGAATATAGGAGGGATCATGCAAAACAAGACACCACTCTTCGATGCATTAAAAAACTATCATAAAACAGATATAGTATCTTTTGATGTTCCGGGACATAAAAAAAGGTTTCAAAATGAATTTTCGGACTATGTAGGTCATAAAATAATAGAATTAGACACCAATTCCATGAAGGAGCTGGATATATTAAATAACCCAACTGGGGTAATAAGGGAAGCCCATCAATTAATGGCTGATGCTTATAGTGCAGATGAAGCTTTTTTTCTTGTAAACGGAACAACTTCTGGTATACAGACCATGGTTATGAGTGCCTGCAATCCAGGTGACAAAATAATCCTGCCTAGAAATGTTCATAAAAGTGCTATCAATGCACTTATTCTAAGTGGAGCTACACCAGTCTATATTGATCCCGAAGTAGATGAAACTTTGGGTATAAGTTTAGGAATAAGTGTAGAAAAAATAAAAGAAGCCCTGATCAAAGACCCGGATATAAAGGCAGTATTTATTATCAATCCGACATATTACGGGGCTGTATCTGATCTGGAAGAAATTATAAAAATTTGTCATGAAAAAAATATGGTTGTCCTGGTAGATGAAGCTCATGGAGCCCATTTCCCGTTTCATGAGAAATTCCCTAAAAATGCCATGGCTTTGGGAGCAGATATGTCTGCTGTAAGTATCCATAAAACAGGAGGCTCCCTTACTCAAAGTTCAGTACTTTTTTTAAATCACAGACGTATAAAACAAGAGAGAGTAAAAAACATGTTAAATTTAACTCAGACTACAAGTGCGTCTTATCTTTTGATGACGAGCTTAGATGTGGCCAGGAAAACTTTGGTTACACAAGGGGACGAGATTTTTAATGATCTTTTAGAGATGATCTCTAAATTTAGAGAGGAGTTAAATTCTATCCCGGGAATAAGATGTTTTAAATCAATATTATCGGATAAACTCTATGATTTTGACGATACCAAGATAGGGATAAATCTTCACGGTTTGGGACTCACAGGATTTGAAGGGTATGATATCTTGAGGGAAAAATATAATATCCAAATGGAGTTAGCAGATACCCACAATATATTGGGAATAGCCAGTATAGGAGATACCTGGGAAGATTATCAAAAACTCATAGATGCCCTCAAAGAGATGGCAGAAAATTACGAAGGAAATAATCAATTAATAGATTTTAATGAACTTGAAAGTCTGGAATTAGTGGTATCTCCCAGGGATGCTTTTTATTCAGAGACCGAGAGTATACCCCTATCGGAAGCTATCGGAAAGGTAAGCGGGGAATCTATTATGGTATATCCTCCAGGAATTCCACTGCTGATCCAGGGAGAGAGAATTACAAAGGATTTGATAGACCATATATATTTTTTAAAGGAACAAAAGGCTGTTATAACTGGAATGAACGATAAAACATTAAATAATATAAGTATTTTAAAAGGAGAACACAGATGAAATTAGAAACTTTAGGAAGACATATTTTGATAGAATTTTATAATTGTAATGAGGAGACTTTAGCTAGTCCTGAACTTATTGAAAAATATATGAATAAGGCTGCAAAGATAGCAAACGCGACTATAGTTAATTCGGTATTTCACCACTTTAATCCATATGGAGTATCTGGAGCTGTTATTATCTCTGAATCTCACCTGGCTATTCATACTTGGCCGGAATATGGGTATGCTGCAGTAGATGTATTTACATGCGGAGACAAGATAAACCCATGGACAGCTTTTGATTTTTTAGAGGGTGTATTTGGAGCAGATAGAAGTGAATCTATGGAAATTCCTAGGGGAATGGTAGAAAAAATCAGAAAATTCCACCCTGAAGAATTAGGAAAGGTAACTTTCAAGCCGGAAGAGGACCAGGAAACAATTAATTATTAGAGGAAAATTGGAGGGAATTATGTTAGATTTATGGTATACAGAAAACTGGACTGAAAACACAAGATTTTCAATTAAGGTAAAAAATCATCTTCACAGTGAGATGAGTGAGTTTCAAAAAATAGATTTTTTTGAATCGGAAGAATATGGTAAATTTTTTACTTTAGACGGTCTTATGATGGTGACGGAAAAAGATGAATTTATCTATCATGATATGATTACCCATGTAGCCATGGCAACTAATCCAAAGGTAAAAAAAGTATTGGTTATTGGTGCCGGTGACGGTGGAACTGTCAGGGAATTAACTAGATATAAAAATATAGAAAAAATAGATATGGTAGAAATAGATGAAAGAGTAGTAAGATTATCCCAGCAATTTTTACCTGTTACAGCAGATAAATTAACTGATCCCAGAGTAACGATGTATTTTGAAGACGGGTTAAAATTTGTAGAAGAGGCAGAATCCGGGGAATATGACCTTATTTTAGTAGATTCTACCGATCCAATATCTGTAGGAGAGGGATTATTTACAACAGAATTTTACAATAACTGCTTCAGAGTATTGGGAGAAGAAGGAATCCTGATAAACCAGCATGAATCTCCATATTTTGAAAAGTTTTCTAAAGAGATGCAGAAAGCTCATAGAAAAATATTGGATACTTTTCCAATAGCTAAGGTATATCAATTTCATCAGCCTACTTACCCTTCTGGACACTGGTTATTTGGATTTGCATCTAAAAAATTTGATCCTATAAAAGATCATAAGCCGGAAGAATGGGAAAAATTAAATATAAAAACTAGGTACTATAATTCGGAACTGCACAGAGGGTGCTTTGCATTACCGAACTATGTTAAGGAGATGTTAGAGGGTGAAAAATAAGAATATTTCTACTTTTATTGGATTTGATAATGAATATGATGAATCCAAAATAGTAGTCTTTGGTGCTCCCTTTGACGGGACAACATCTTTTCGACCTGGTACCAGGTTTGCTCCAGAAGTAATGAGGAGAGAATCTTACGGATTGGAAACTTACAGCCCTTATTTAGAAAAAGATTTAGAAAATTATAAAGTTTTTGATGGGGGAGATCTGGAATTTTCATTTGGAAATCCAGGGGCTGTTTTAGATAGTATATATAAATATACTGAAGAAATATTAAAAGATGATAAAGTTCCATTTATGGTAGGAGGGGAACACCTGGTTTCCTATGGGTCAATAAAAGCTGTCTATGAAAAATATCCTAATCTTCATGTTATTCATCTGGATGCACATGCAGACTTGAGGGCAGACTATATGGGAGAACAATTTTCTCATGCTTCGGTGATTAGACGTTGTTGGGATTTTTTAGGAGACGGAAAGATCTATCAATTTGGTATTAGATCTGGATGCAAGGAAGAGTTCCTATGGGCAAAGGATCATACCTATATGGAAAAATATTCTATGAATACATTAAGTGAAATTGTAGACAAACTAAAAGATGTTCCTGTGTATATTACTATTGATTTGGATATTTTAGATCCCTCTATATTTCCAGGGACCGGGACACCGGAGCCGGGAGGAATTACATTCAAAGAGATGATGGATGGGATAAAAGAGTTTGAAAAATTAAATGTAGTAGGGGGAGATATAGTAGAACTTTCTCCCAGCTATGATACCAGTGGAGCTTCTACAGCTACAGCCTGCAAGGTTTTACGGGAAGTAGTTTTGACCATGGTATAAAAAAAGTCGTGAATTTCACGACTTTTTTTTGTATCACTTGTTTAATCTCTAAAAATATCTAATCCATAGATAGATATTTGCTGTAACTAAGGTCAGAACAGTTATGATGAAGCTGAATTTCAGAAACTTACCAAAAGTTATCCTACATCCTGCCTTCGCGGCTGAACTTACAGCCACCACATTGGTTGCCGATGCCAGGAGGGTGATATTTCCTCCCAGGAGTGATCCCATGGAAAGTGCCCACCAAAATGTTGTAGTGTTCATACCTTTAAAACTGGGAATCATAAAATGAATTATCTTGGATACCGTGGCTGCATTGGCTACATTTCCAATTACCGAGCTGAATAATGCCGATACCCACAATATCATACTCACAGCCAATGGGAAATTTCCCTTGGTGTGTTTTATAATACTGTGTCCGACAATATCCACGAGACCTGTGGCTTCCATCCCCTGTACTAACATGAATAGTCCCATGAAGAAAAACAAGGTATCCCATCCCACATCTTTGAATACTTCTACAGGATCTCTTTTAGTTATTAGTATCAATATAACTGCACCACTGAGAGCTATTATTGCCAGTCCCCTATCGATGAAGTTATTCATCAAAAATCCAAAGATTACTGTGGCAAAGATAGTAGCAGATTCCTGCAGCAATTTCATGTTTTTTAAGGATCTGGACGCATCCATTTCCATGACTCTGGCTTTTAAGTCTCTGGAGACAACCATCTTTCTACCGTACATAAAATAGACTGTAATTATCAGCACAATCATGGAAATGATAGCAATTGGAGCTGTGTTTGCCATGAAATTATTGAATCCGATTTTACCCTCTGATCCTATAATAAGCTGGGTAGGATCACCTATAAGGGTAGCTAATCCACCAATATTGGCAGACATTATGAGGGTCATAATGTATGGGAATGGATCCAACTTAAGCTGGTTAGCCAGTAAGATAGATACCGGTGCCATGAGTAAGAGGGTGGTTACATTGTCCAAAAATGCTGAACAGAATGCAGTTATTACTGCCAGAAGTACCAGCAATGGAAATGGTTCTCCCTTAACCAATTGTGCTACCTTTAATGCCAAATATTGAAATACTCCTGTTTCAGAGACAAAACTAACGATGATCATCATCCCTACCAGCAGGAGGATTATTTCCAGTCTGGAGCCGATGGCATTGAGTGCTTCGTGTTCATTTATAATCCCGAGTAATGCCATGGATAATCCTCCTAAAAGAGTGGCTATGGGCCCCGGGACTTTTTCTGTTATTATCAAATAAAATGTCGTTATAAATATGATTAAACCTATTGCTAACTGCATCTTTCTTTCCTCCTAAACTTATATATTTTGGTGGGTCGTTTTGTCAAACAGCCCGCCTATTTTTATAAATTTGGTGCTCGTATGTTGGTAATTTTAAATTTATCAGCCCACTTATATGTGTAAAACTTTTTTGATTATATGTGATCTCAAAATTGTACCGTAATATTTACCATTTTCAACCACATATATTCTGGTAAAGCCTTTGTTTACCATGAGCAGGCATATTTCCATTATAGGAGTTTTTCTGTCTACAACTGGTGTTTTTTTTCTGTAAATATCTTCAATTCTGGCTGTTTTTTCATTTTTTAGATATTCCTCAAAGGGCTCACCTATGGTGAAGAAATTTAAGTCGTCCATTACCGAGGTGTAGTCGGGCATACCGAAGGAGATGAGCTCTCTTTCGGTCATCTCTCCCAGGAAATATCCATTATCATCCACTACTGGGAATCCAGGTTTCTCCTCTGTGATAAGCCTTCTGGCTATATCGTCCAGGGTATCGTACGGACTCACCGGTTTTATTGTGGGGTCCATAACATCTTCAGCTGTGATCTTATTTTCGATCTTTACATTGATATGACTTAAAAGATCATAGACTTCGTCCGGACTCTTGGCATTTTTTATTTTTTCCAACAAGAGCTTATCTTTGACAGCTATCTTAGTGATAGAAGACATGATCTTTAAGATAACCTTATTCTTTAAAGTTTCAGCAGTGATCAGAAAGAATATTTTTACCAGATCTTTATTTCTCATATCAGCCATATCGCATTCAATAGGTTCCTTCATGATACCGATAGATATCAGGATATCGTCATATCCATCCACCCTGGCATGAGGGATAGCAATTCCGCTCCCCATGGCTGTAGAAACCTCGGCTTCCCTGGTAAAAACTGATTTCCTTATTAGATCCACAGATTCATTGAATGTTTTGTCGTATTTAGCCGTATTGTCGATCATCTGACCGATGATATCTTCCTTGGTATCTCCCTCTAAATTTAAGTAGATACACTTAGGATTTAGATAACTTGATAATTTCATATATAACCCCCAAATTTTTATTTGAAATAGAGAAAAAGTATTTTTTCTCTATCTCTATTTTCTATTCTATTATACAATTTATTTTGATTTTTTTTACTCTATTTTAATATTAATTTTATCAAAATTATCAATAGGGCAATTTGGGAGAACATAGCTATTATTCCAAACAATAAAGCTTTGGGTCCTTCACTGAGTAATTCCTTAAATTTCACCCTCATTCCTATTCCTGCCATGGCAACTAATAACAGGTTATTGCTGAGGAATCCTAAAATATTCCTCATTTGATTGTTAAGAAACCCCAGGGTAGCTAAGATACTGAGGAGAATGAATCCGATTATAAATGGTGGAACAGGTAATTTATTTTTTTTAGGATTGATATTGTTTAAATTTTTATTGTTCATAAGGGAGAAGATCAAAACTACTCCTCCTAACATGCTGATTCTGATCATTTTAAATAAAATGGAAAACTTACCTGTTTCTTCTCCTAAAAAATTGCCTCCAGCAACAACCTGGCCTACTGATTGAAGGCCTCCTCCGATAAGTCCGCCACTTTCCATAGGAGTATACCCCAGGATATTAAATGCAACTGCAGGTAATATAAACATAAATATAGTTCCAATGAGATTGATTACAGCTACAGGAATTCCAATTTCATCTTCTTTTGCACCTAAGACAGGCGCTGTGGCAGCAATAGCAGAAGAACCGCAGACAGCATTTCCAGCTCCCATCAAGAGGGAAAAATTTTTACTGAACCCCAAAGATCTTCCAATAACTAAGTTTATTCCGATAACTAAAGAAATTTCTAAAAGAATAAAAAATATTCCTTTTATACCCAAACTTGTTATAGCACTGAGGTGAAGGGTAGCTCCTAAAAGCATAATTGCTCCAGGCAGTATAGTTTTTTCTGCAAACTTCACCCCAGGAATGTATTTTTTATCTTTAGCCAGGGTATTCCCTGCAATAATCCCTATTATTATAGCCAAACTTGTACTTCCTACCAGGGGAAGAATTACAGATGCAAGCTTAGCCAGCATACCTATAATTACACAGGCTGTTAATCCGCTAATCATATCTTTTTTCATTTTTTTACCTCCATTTAACCTATAGCAAGCTGATGATGGAAAGTTGAGAATTAAAAATCTTAATTCTCAATTCTGCTCTTTCAACTGCTTTAAGGTATTATATAACTTTTGTGAATAATTTAATAATACTAATTTTCTTTAGTATATATAAGTAAATTCTTATGAAAAAACTAAAAATGATAAGTTATATAGAGGTGTGGTTTATCTAATTTTCTTTATCTATCTCTGCCTTGGCAGCAGCCAATCTTGCTACAGGAACCCTGTATGGGGAACAGCTGACATAGTCAAAACCCAGGCTATTTACAAATTTGATAGAGTGGGGCTCTCCTCCGTGTTCTCCGCATATTCCAATCTCTAAATCTTTATTGACACTTCGCCCCTTGGTGCTGGCAATATCCATGAGTTGTCCCACACCTTCAGTATCTATTACTTTGAATGGGTCAACCTCCAATACTTGCTGCTTCAGATAGGTAGGTAAAAATGTTCCTGTATCATCTCTAGAATATCCAAAGGTCATCTGTGTGAGGTCATTTGTACCAAAGGAGAAAAATTCTGTTTCCAGAGCAATCTTATCTGCTGTAAGAGCAGCCCGAGGAACTTCAATCATAGTCCCTATCTTATATCTGACACTATTTTTTTTCTCTTCAAAGACCTTTGTAATAGTATCTAAGATCAGTTGTTTTTGCAATCTGTATTCCTCTACTTTTCCAACCAGGGGAACCATTATCTCGGGATAGACATCTATTCCTTTAGAATGAACCTCCAGTGCAGCCTCTATAATAGCC
Organism: Psychrilyobacter piezotolerans; assembly: GCF_003391055.1. Classification (NCBI taxonomy): domain Bacteria; kingdom Fusobacteriati; phylum Fusobacteriota; class Fusobacteriia; order Fusobacteriales; family Fusobacteriaceae; genus Psychrilyobacter; species Psychrilyobacter piezotolerans. Next base: position 13,225 of record NZ_QUAJ01000016.1, on the reverse strand, counting down.
CGAGTCTGCATAACAGTGATCTCAGGATAGGTAATTCCCAGACGGCACCCACGGTGTCCTAACATTGGATTGGATTCCTTTAGATGTTCCACAGCTTCTCTAATTTTACCAGCTGGAACATGAATTTCATGAGCTAACTCCTCCTGTTTTTCCACAGTATGCGGTAGAAATTCATGGAGGGGCGGGTCCAGTAACCTGATGGTTACAGGTTTTTCTTTCATAACTTCAAAGATGCCTATAAAATCGTCCCTTTGGAGGGGGAGCATCTTAGCCAGAGCTTTTTCCCGTCCGCCTGTGTCAGGAGCTAAGATCATCTCCCTCATGGCCTTGATTTTGTCATCTTCAAAGAACATATGCTCTGTTCTGCAGAGACCTATCCCTTTAGCTCCAAATTCAATTGCTTTTTTAGCATCTTTTGGGGTATCGGCATTTGCCCTGACCTCCATCCTGGCTAGTTTGTCTGCAATCTCTAAAATTTGATGAAAATTCTCATCTAATTTAGGAGCTTTGGTGATAAGTTTACCTTCATAAACCATCCCGGTACTACCGTCGAGAGACAGAAAATCTCCCTCTTTGAATACCTTATCCTTTACTCTAAATATTCTTTTTTTATAGTCTATTACTATTTCTCCGGCTCCGGCAATGCAGCATTTTCCCATTCCACGAGCTACCACGGCTGCATGGGAGGTCATTCCGCCGCGAACAGTTAGAAATCCTTGAGCTAAATTCATACCATTTATATCTTCGGGGGAAGTTTCGAGTCTGACCAAGATGGCTTTTTCATATTTTTCCACCTCATCAGCAAAGAATACAACCTGGCCTACAGCAGCTCCTGGTGCAGCAGGCAGTCCACGAGTAAGGACATCTACATTTATTTTTTCGGTATCAAATACCGGATGCAGGAGTTCATCGATCTTACTGAGTTTTATCCTCTTGATGACTTCCTCTGAATTTATCATATTCTCATTATAGAGATCCATGGCTATCTTTATCATGGCCATACCAGTCCTCTTTCCAGTTCTAGTCTGGAGGAGCCAAAGTTTTCTATTTTCCACTGTGAACTCCATATCCTGCATATCCTTATAATGATCTTCCAATATTGTCTGAATTTTATACAGCTCTTTATATACTTCAGGCATGAGTTCTTCCAGAGAAGGCTGAGACCTTTCCCTTTCTTCCATGGAGATGTTATTTCTTATTGCCCATTCAATAGATTCTTTTTTAGTTATCTGCCATGGAGTCCTGACTCCAGCCACCACATCTTCCCCCTGGGCATTTATCAAAAATTCTCCATTAAAATAATTTTCACCGGTAGCGGCATTTCTTGTAAAGGCTACCCCGGTGGCAGAGTCAGAGCCTGTATTTCCATAGACCATAGACTGTATATTTACTGCGGTTCCCCAATTAGATGGAATCCCCTCGATAGCTCTGTATGAAATGGCTCTGTCATTCATCCAGCTCCTGAAGACGGCCAATATAGCCAGCCATAACTGTTCATAGGGGTCTTGCGGGAACTCGATCCCCATCCTTTCAGATATAATATTTTTAAATCGATCTACCAATATTCTTAGATTTTGCACATCAAAGTCTAGATCAGTTTTTATCTTTAGCTCCTTTTTATAGTTATCAATTATATTTTCAAAGGGGTTAAGATCCTCTTTGGATTCAGGTGTCATCCCAAGAACCACATCTCCATACATTTGAATAAATCTTCTATAGGAGTCCCAGGCAAACCTTGGATTATTAGTGATAGCAGCTAATCCTTCCACTATTTCATCGTTCAGCCCCAGATTTAAAACTGTATCCATCATCCCAGGCATAGACTGTCTGGCTCCGGATCGGACTGAAAATAATAATGGATTTTTAGAATCCCCGAATTTTTTCCCCAAGATATCTTCAACCTCGGAAATTCCATCTTTTATTTCATTCCAAATGGAATCTTTCAATGCTTCTTCTCCAAATTCAGTGTAAAAATTACACATTTCGGTAGTCAGTGTAAATCCAGGAGGTACTGGAACACCAATTTTGGCCATCTCAGCTAGGTTAGCCCCCTTTCCTCCCAATAAATTTTTAAGCTCTGCTCCACCATCGGCTTTCCCATTACCGAACCGATAAATCTTGCCCATATCAATTACCTCCCTCTTAGCCATCTCAGCTAGATCTGCCCCCTTTCCTCCCAATAAATTTTTAAGCTCTGCTTCACTCTGGGCTTTCTCATTAGCGAACCTACAAACCTTCTCCATACCAGATACCTCCCTCATTTTTAAGCTGATTTTTTTCATCCTTGTTATTCTTTTGTCCTTATTATCTTCAGGTCTACATGGGTATTTTTCACTTTCAGCTGCTTTTTAGTTTTAGCAGCCGCGTGTTAATTATCTACCGCTTTATTTGCTATTTACCTACAAAATAAAAAAAGAGCAGAAAAAAATCTGCTCTTTTATAAGTTCGTGTTAAAATGCTTCCATAGTATCTCCATAGATAGTCCTGTCACCGGCTATAATTGTACTGACATCGGAAAGGTCGGTGGTTTTATCTCCTACCTGGATAGTACCGCTTTTACTGTCTAAATAAAATTCTTTTTGTCCGATATATATATCACCATTTTTATAAATTACGACTAACATAAAATCACCTCTTAAAAAATATTTTGTTATTATAAGGATACTGTGCTTTGTGTATGTTTCCTCCTAATATTTAAAATATAAATTTTAATTTAGGAGAAAACACTAATCCACAGCGTTTATATCAATTATATACTGAACTTTCGCGATGGTGCACGCATTAAAAACCTTATTCTAGATGTACAGGAAATAAAAAAAAAGAGAGTATATTCCGTTGAGATATATTTTTTATTGTGATGGGGAGGGATTGTGGAGAATAAAAATCGTGTGGATACACGGGAAGCTGTAAATGTTTTTATACGGATAAGTTTTATAGGGATACTTTTTATATGGAGTTTTACAATAATAAAGCCACTTTTTATGATTACTCTATGGGGGATAATAATCGCGGTGTCGAGTTTTCCGCTTCATAAGAGATTCACAAAAATATTAAAGGGGAGAGATAAACTGTCGGCGATATTATTGGTGGTTATAGGTTTAATATTTGTAATTTCACCTGTGATATTATTCATGGATTCCACAATAGAAAGTTTGGGGAAGATAACAGAAAGTTTGGAAGCTGGAACACTGACAATACCCCAAGTAAGTGAAGAGATAAAAGGAATACCTGTATTGGGTGAAAAGATAGCTAAGCTGTGGATACTATTTACAGGAGATTTTAGAAATATGATAGAAAAAATAGCTCCCCAGCTTCAAATATATGCTTCTAAAATATTAGGAATAATTTCAACTTTAGGGATAGCGATAGTTCAGTTTATATTATCTATATTTATAGGAGGGATACTTCTTATAAATGCAGAGGTTTGCAGTAGGGGCACTGGTAAAATTTTTAAAATTTTGATAGGAGAATTTGTAGAAGGTTTCCATGAGATAGCAGCAGGAACTATAAGAAGTGTTGTTCAGGGAGTTGTGGGAATAGCAATAATTCAGGCTGTTTTTGCAGGGATTGGGATGTTGGCAGTGGGAGTGCCAGGTGCAGGAATATGGAGTATATTGGTTATGATCTTGGCAATAATTCAGCTGCCACCAATGGTAATATTAGTTCCGGTAGCTGTCTATGTATATTCTAAACAAACAATAACCATAGCTGTACTATATATAATATGGAGTATATTTGTAGGAATTTTAGATAATGTATTGAAACCATTTATTCTGGGGAGGGGTGTGGATATTCCCATGCTTGTGATCCTCCTGGGATCTTTAGGAGGGATGGTTACTTATGGCATAATCGGACTTTTTGTGGGACCTGTAATTTTAGCTTTGGGATATAAATTTATGATAGCATTGGTAGAAAGAGATGATATGAAAAATAGAAAATAGATGAGGAGGACAGGATGAAGTTTTTTACATTTGAATACCAGGGGTTAGAGGAGATAGGAATATTAACAAAGGATGGGAAGAAGATAATACCTATAGATGAGGTCCGGTTAAGTCAGGAATTTTTTGATATGAATGATTTTATAGAGACCCATGAAAAAAGTGATATAGAAAAATTAGATAAACTATGGAAGGGAGAGGAAAAATCAGATGTATACTATGATTTCGATAAAATTTTAGTATTAGCTCCCATTCCTCTGCCCCTCCATGACATTATATCTATAGGATTGAACTATAAGGCACATATACCAGAGACAGTAGTTGAGTTAAATATAAAAAATGAGGTGCCAGCCAGCCCTGTAATATTCAGTAAGAGAGCAAGACATGCAGGTGGTGCAGAGGCTGTAATACCGCTGCATGAGGACATTACAAAAAAATTAGATTATGAGGTGGAATTAGGGGTAGTGATAGGAAAGGAAATATCAAAAATAGCAAAATCAGAGGTAAAAGAGAGTATCTTTGGATATACAATTATGAATGATATCTCTGCCAGGGATCTTATGGTTGAACATCAGCAGTGGACTATTGGTAAGGGCTTAGATGGAGCAGTAGTTATGGGACCGTGTATCGTCCACAAAGATTATATAGATTATCCGGTAAAATTGAATATATCCGCTAAGATAAATGGAGAGCTGAGGCAGAATTCTAATACGGAAAATTTTATATTTGACATAGATACCTTAATTTCAGACATATCAAGGGGGATGACTTTAGAAGCAGGAGATATAATTTCTACAGGAACACCGGCAGGGGTAGGGATGTCTTTTGATCCGCCAAAGTATTTGAAAGATGGAGATATCATAGAGTGTGAAATAGAGAAAATAGGAGTTCTGAAAAATACGGTAAAGAGATAAGGTCACATACCTCATCCTTTTTATGGTTTCTCCTATAATTAGGAGAGACCAAAGTAAAAGAGAAAAGCGGTTGAATCTATAAAATGGATTTAGTCGTTTTTTTCTTTAGATGTGGTATAATATAGAAAAAATATTAAATTAGTAAAGGACATTTGCTAATTATTAAAGCTGGAGGTAAAGATGAAAAAATTTAACTATATGGAGATGACAAATGACGGGTATAAGATTACTTGCGGGATAGAAAACGAAGCAATCTGTAATATATATGTCTGTGTAAAAGAGGGAGTAGCTGAAAAATTAGCTAAGGAATTATCTGAAAAAAGAATGAATATAGGAATGGAATGGGAACTGTATGATTTTGAGGAAGAGAATGGGAATAAGGGGATAGGGTATATGTTTACTGCAGAGGAAGAAGAAGTAAATTTTGAAGCTATGGTAGAGTTATGCCATATCAATGACTTCAACTGCGTATATGAGATGGAAGCTCCCAATGGAGATTTAGACATATATGAAGAGAAGATCGAGGAAGAGTTCGGAGAGTTCTTTGATGAAAAATTTGAAGAGATTGAAGAATTGGAGGAGCAAATAGCCAAGGAAAGTAAATAAATATAGAACTTTAATGAATTAGCCACCTGGATAACAGGTGGCTAATTTTGTGCAAAAAAGTGTTGACAAAGTTGAAAAATGGGTATATACTCATCCTAAGTTAGCAATCTAATCCGGTGAGTGCTAACAACTGGCTGATTGGAGTGGTGAAGATGATTACAGATAGGGAAAAACTGGTGTTAGGAGCAATAATCGATTATTACCTGACTTCAGGTGGGACGATAGGCTCCAGGACATTAGTGAAAAAATACAATATAGAGTATTCATCGGCAACCATTAGAAATGTAATGGCTGATCTGGAAGATTTGGGTTATCTGTCCAAGACCCACACGTCATCAGGAAGGATACCTACAGATCTAGGGTATAAATTTTATCTTTCAGAACTGCTCAAGATAGAAAAACTATCCAGGCAAGAGATGGAAAAAATACATAAAATATATGAGGAGAAAATCGGGGAATTTGACGGTATATTGAAAAGAACTTCTAATCTCCTGTCCAAATTAACATCTTATGCAGGGATAGTATTAGAGCCCAGTATAAGTCGTGAGACAATAAAGAAGGTTGAATTAGTTCATGTAAATAACTATATGGCTATGGCTGTAATAGTTATGGATGACTCTACAGTAAGAACCAGAAAGATACATTTTGAAAACCCGATAGATGAGGTAGAATTAAAAAAAATATGCTTAAAATTAAATGAAAAATCATCCAGAGGTGAAGTTAAGACCTTTGAAATAGAAAATTTTGTAAAGGAAAAAGGAAACCCGGTACTAGAATCTATATCGGATAAAGTATATCAGGATATGGAGGGGGAGTTTTTTATAAATGGTGCTTCTACTATATTTGAAAACAAAACAGTGGAGGAAGCCAAGGAAGCCCTGGAAATTTTTAACAGACGCAAGGGGCTGGATGAGATATTTAAAGAGTTGATCAGCACAAGGGAACATAAACAGGGAGAAGTGTATGTGGTATTCGGGGATGAACTGAATATAAAGGCACTAAAAGATTTCAGTTTTGTATATTCCTTCTATAAGAACGGTAGTTCCCAGGGGATTATAGGAGTAGTAGGTCCTAAAAGGATGGCTTACTCTAAAACTGTAGGCCTGGTAGAATATGTGACTAAAGAAGTTAATAATATGATTAATACAGCACTAAAAAAAGGAGAAAATAATGAGTAAGAAAAAAAAGGTTGAAGAAGAAAAAGTAGAAGAAGTGGCAGCAGAAGAAAAAATAGAAGAGGTTCAGGAGGAAATAACAGAGGATGAGGAAACATTAGAAGATAAAATGGCTAAGATAGAAGCTGATCTTGAAGATTGGAAGAGTGCATATGCTAGAAAAAATGCAGAATTTCAAAATTTTACTAAGAGAAAGCAAAATGAATTAGAAGAATTTAGAAAATATGCATCAGAAAAAGTAATCTTAAAAGTGTTAGAGGCAGTGGATAACCTTGAAAGGGGAGTTGCGGCATCTGTTGAAACAAAAGATTTTGATGCATTGGTGAAAGGTGTAGAAATGACGCTGACTCAAATGCATGGAATCATGAATGCAGAAGGGGTGGAACCAATTGAAGCAGTAGGAAAAGAGTATGATCCTCACGTTCACCAGGCTGTAATGACTGAAAACTGTGAAACGATGGATAATGATCATATTACAATGGAACTGCAAAAAGGATATAAGATGAAGGGTAAAGTAATCAGACCTTCAATGGTAAAAGTTTGTAAAAAATAGAAGAACTCCCGATTGATGAGTACGAAATTCTCTTATAATTATAAGAGAATTACGATATTTAAGGGAAACTGAGGTTGAATTTGAAAGTATAAAAAAAATAATATAAGGGTAGTGTCTTGTACTTACCCATGATAATAGGAGGCAGAATAAAATGGGAAAAATAATCGGAATTGACTTAGGAACAACTAACTCATGTGTATCAGTAATGGAAGGTGGAAGTTTTACAATAATAACAAATGCAGAGGGAGTAAGAACTACACCTTCAGTTGTAAATGTGAAAGACAGCGGTGAGATCGTAGTAGGAGAGATAGCTAAAAGACAAGCTGTTACTAACCCGGACTCTACAGTAGCATCTATAAAAACTCATATGGGAGAAGCTCATAAGGTAAAGATGCATGGAAAGGACTACAGCCCGCAGGAAATATCAGCAATGATCTTAAAAAAATTAAAAAAAGATGCTGAAGCATATTTAGGAGAACCTGTAACAGAAGCAGTAATCACTGTACCGGCATATTTCCAAGATGACCAAAGACAAGCTACTAAGGATGCAGGAGTAATTGCAGGATTAGAAGTAAAAAGAATAATAAATGAACCTACAGCGGCAGCATTAGCTTATGGATTAGATAAGAAAGAAGAGGAAAAAGTATTGGTATTTGACCTGGGAGGAGGTACATTTGACGTATCTATCCTAGAGATCGGAGACGGTGTAGTAGAAGTATTATCAACTAGCGGAAACAACCATTTAGGCGGAGACAACTTCGACAACAAGGTAATCCAGTGGTTAGTAACTGAATTTAAAAAAGAAACGGGAATCGATCTATCTTTAGATAAGATGGCTGAGCAAAGACTAAAAGATGCTGCAGAAAAAGCTAAGAAAGAATTATCTACAATGATGGAAACTCCTATCTCGTTACCATTTATCACAATGGACGCTACAGGACCAAAGCATTTAGAAATGAAACTTACTCGTGCTAAATTCAATGAATTAACAGCTGATTTAGTAGAAGCTACAAAAGGGCCTACAAGAACAGCTATGGACGATGCAAAATTAAAGCCGGCAGATATAGATGAGATCTTATTAGTTGGTGGATCTACAAGAATACCGGCTGTGCAAGAATGGGTAGAAGCATTTTTCGGAAAATCTCCTAATAAGGGAATCAACCCGGATGAAGTAGTAGCAGCAGGAGCAGCAATTCAAGGTGGAGTATTAATGGGAGACGTTAAAGACGTATTATTATTAGACGTAACTCCATTATCATTAGGAATCGAAACTTTAGGTGGAGTATTCACAAAGATGATTGAAAAGAATACTACAATTCCTGTAAAGAAATCTCAAGTTTACTCTACAGCTGTAGATAACCAGCCGGCAGTGTCTATAAATGTATTCCAAGGGGAAAGAACAAAGGCTACAGACAACCATAAATTAGGAGACTTCAACTTAGAAGGAATCCCTGCAGCACCAAGAGGAGTTCCTCAAATCGAAGTAACATTTGATATCGATGCAAATGGTATCGTACACGTAGCTGCAAAAGATTTAGGAACTGGAAAAGAGAACAAGGTAACTATCACAGGATCAACTAACCTTACAGAGGAAGAGATCGAAAGAATGAAAAAAGATGCTGAAGCTCATGAAGCTGACGACAAGAAATTCAAAGATTTAGTAGAAGCTAGAAATAAAGCTGATATGATTATCTCATCTACTGAAAAATCTATAGAAGAGCATGGAGATAAAGTAACTGAAGAAGAAAAAACTGCTATTAAAGAAGCGGTAGAAGGATTAAAAGCTGTTAAAGACGGGGAAGATAAAGAAGCTATCGACGCAGCAATGAAAACTTTAGAAGAGAAAGCTCATAAATTAGCTGAAGAGATCTACAAGGAAGCTCAGGCAAAGGCTCAAGGCGGAGACGGTGGAGCTCAAGGCGGGACTGAAAACAAAGCCGATGATGATGTAGCAGAGGCAGAAGTAGTAGACTAAGAACCCTCTTCCTTCTGATAGTTTCTCGATTCGCGAGTATTAAAATTAGTTCTAGTTAGAATGAATTTTAAATGTGATAGGGAGAAACTGAAGTAGAATAAAGGGTTAAATATAGAAGGGGCTAAGCTTATAGGGTTTAGCCTCTCTTCTTGTATGGTGAGGGAATCTTTAAGGACTGATGAGGGTAAAAAAACATGAAAGAGGGGGATACATAGATGTTAAAATTAGAGAGAATGTCAGAAGCAGACTTTAACATGGTAAAAGGAAAGATGATAGCTGATTATGCTAAAGACAAGATAAAGGTGGGTCACTGGTCGGAAAGAGAAGCCCTGGAACTATCCAAGGAAGCCTTGGATAAGATTTTAAATGAAGGGATATCTACTCCTAACCATTACTTGTTAAATGCCTATGAAGATGAAGTTAAGGTAGGATTTGTTTGGATGAATAAATTTAACAATGAAATGTTTGTAAATAATACCTGTATCTTTGAAGAATTCCAGGAAAATGAATATGAGTTAAAATTCATCGAGTTGATCGAAGAGAAAGCCGATGAATTAGATATAAAAAAAATTAATATCCATTCATATGGATATAATGAAAAAAACATAGCAGTATATAAGAAAATGGGATATGATATAACCGATATATATTTAAACAAAGTAATATAACTATGAAAGTTAGACTTTGAATGAGGAGAATAACTATGGGATATAAAATAACCGATGGAATTGCAGAGGCTGTTATAGATAGTCATGGTGCAGAGTTAAAAAGCTTAAAATTTCTAAAAAATAACGAGGAATTTATGTGGAATGCTGATCCTGAATTTTGGGGACGGACTTCACCTGTGTTGTTTCCCATTGTAGGAGGGTTAAAAGATGGGAAATACAGCTATCACGGGATAACTTATGAGATGGGACAGCATGGATTTGCAAGGGACAATAAATTTGAAGTTATTTCCAAGGAGGAAAACAGGGTAGTTTTTTTACTGGAGTCAAATGAAGAAACTTTAAAAAAATATCCATTTGAGTTTAAGCTTTATCTGGAATACAGTCTAAAAAATGGATGTCTATCCATTGAATACAGGGTAGAAAATTTATCCCATGAGGAGATCTATTTTTCAGTTGGAGCCCATCCTGCATTTAGTATTCCTACAGATAGAGATACTAAGATTTCGGATTATTATTTGGAATTTGAAAAAAATGAAACTGCCTCAATACTTCCTTTAGAGGGGAGAAATATATCCAGAAATACCATAAAATTTTTAGAGAACAGTAAAAAAATAGAGTTGAGTGAAGATCTCTTTAAAGATGATGCCTTTATATTTAAAGGTTTAAACTCTAAAAAAGTATCGTTAAAGTGTAAAAAAAATACCAGGGTTGTAACTATGGATTACAGCAACTTTGAATATATCGCATTCTGGAATAAGGTAGGAGCAGAATTTGTGTGTCTGGAGCCTTGGAATGGAATAGCGGATTTTGTAGATGCAAGCGGCAGGTTAGAGGAAAAAGACGGAATTATTAAATTAGAGGGCCATGGGGAATATAGGGCTAGCCTGAAAATCAGGGTCAAAGGTTAGAAACAACCACTAATTAAAATTTATATTCAAAAAAATAGAAACTGAATCACAAAATAAATGTAAAGGTCATAAAAAAGTATCTAAAAATTTACTACGTAAATTGGCGGCAAAATGAAGAAGAAAAAAGGAGAGAAAAATGTCTAAAAAAGATTATTATGAAACGCTGGGAATACCTAAGGGAGCCAGTGAGAGCGAGATAAAAAAAGCCTATAGAAAAAAAGCTATGAAATACCATCCAGATAAGTATAGTAGTGCTACTGAAAAGGAAAAAGCTGATGCAGAACATAAATTTAAAGAGGTAAATGATGCTTATCAGGTTCTTTCAGATGGAGAAAAAAGATCTAAATATGACAGATTTGGTCATGATGCATTCTCCCAAGGTGGAGGAGGAGCAGGAGGCTTTGGCGGATTCGGAGGATTCGGAGGAGCAGGAGGCTTTGAAGATATTTTCGGTTCGTTCTTCGGCGGAGGAACTTCTCGTGGTCCCCGAGTAGAACCTGGGGCAGATCTTAGATATACTGTGGAAATCACACTGGAAGAGGCTGCCAAGGGTACAGAAAAAGAGGTTAAATATTTCAGAAACGGTGAATGCCATACCTGCCACGGAACTGGAGCTAAACCAGGAACAGATACGAAAACTTGTTCTAAATGTCATGGTAATGGAAGAATAAAAGAGATCCAGAGAACTATGTTTGGAAATTTTGAAAATGTAGTAGAATGTGACAGATGTAATGGTAAGGGAGAGGTTCCTACTGAAAAATGTCCTACCTGCCATGGAACAGGTGTAGAGAAGGAAAAAGTAGAAAAACATGTGAAAATCCCAGCTGGAATAGATGATGGTCAAAAACTCAGATTAGGTGGGATGGGGGAAGCCAGTGAAAGTGGCGGACCAAATGGAGACTTATATTTATTTATAAGGGTAAAGGAACATGCTATCTTTGAAAGACACGGATCGGACATTGTTTGCGAGGTACCAATCTCCTATACCAAGGCTGTTTTAGGAGGAGAGATACAGATCCCTACTCTGGATGAGGCAATAAAGATAAAAATTCCAGAAGGAACCCAGACTGGAAAGGTATTCAGACTTCGTGGTAAGGGAATACCTAGCACAAGAGGGGGAAGAGTAGGGGATGAATTGGTCAAAGTTATAGTTGAGACTCCTACAAAGCTGAATTCAGAGCAAAAAAACTTATTGAAAGCCTTTGAAGATAGTTTGAAGGAGAAAAATACAGGTATGAAAGAAGGATTTTTTGATAAATTGAAGGATCTATTTAAGTAAAAATAAAAATTATGAAAAAAGAGAAGGAAATTTTCTCTTTTTTTCATATATTTAATAAAAGTATGAAAAAATTAATAACAATAGTTAGAAGCTTAAATATGCAGAAGTTTAATGAGTGGTTATTTATGGATTAACCTAAAAAAAGATTTTAAAAATGTGAAAGATAGTGCTATACTTTAGATAATAAAACTTAATAAAAAGGAGTAAGATATGTTTAGTAATTTTTTAGCTTTTGGAGCGGAACAAACAAGTCAAAGTTCTGGTTACACAGGGATGGCAATAACACTTATTATATGGGGTGCAATTTTTTATTTATTTTTAATCAGACCGAATAAAAAGAAGCAGCAAAAGCACGCTGAGATGATAGATGCCTTACAACCTGGAAAAGATGTTATAAGTGCTGGTGGAATCAAAGGAGAAGTTGTATCTGTAAGCGATCAATACATTGTTATCAGAGTAGATAAAGGAGTTAGACTCACTTTAACAAAGGACTCTATAAGAAAAGTATTATAGTGATTGGGAATAATTCTAATAATAGGAGGTTGGTCATGAAGAAGATAATGTTAATTTTGGCTGTAACAGGAGTGCTGATAAGCTGTTCTGGCAAGGATGAGACTGTAAAAAAAGAAACTGTAGCTGAAGTGGTAGCAGTTAAGGATGAAAGTGCAGTACCTAAAGAAGAAGCTGCAGCAGAAACTGCTGAAGTAGTTACGGTAGAGGTTGAAAAGCCAGTTTTGACCGATGAGGATTATGAGTCGGTGTCGGAACCTGCAAAAAAGACGGTAAAGAAAACTAAACCAGCTCCTAAACCTATGAAGAAAGAAGTGGTTGTAGAGGAAAAGGTGGCAGCAGTAGAAACATCTGTGGATAAGGCTGTAGATAAAGTGGATGAGGTTGTAGATAAAGACGCAGACAAGCTCATAGCAAAGACAGAAACCGAGGCTAAAGCTGTAGAGGCAAAAACTCCGGTGGAAGAGAGTAAGAGTAATAAAACTCTTTTTGGAATTTTAGGAGCTGTATTAGTAGCGGCAGCAGCAATATTTTTATTTAAAAAGAAATAAAAAAACCACCATTTAGGTGGTTTTTTTTATTATCTAGGAAATTATAAATTTGAATATTTGTAAAAAAGAAGAAGTTTAGTTGGGTGGTAAAGAATTTTTAGAGGAAAAATTACTTTTAGGAAATAAATGAATAAAAAAATGTATATAA
>NZ_QUAJ01000015.1 GCF_003391055.1 Psychrilyobacter piezotolerans | reverse complement strand
GCCCTAATAGGGCAAACCTCCTCTGTTTTTTTAATAATATTTTTTTCATTATCTAATCATATGCCTAAAATATGCCTCACATATTCATTTTTAGGATTTTCAAATATATCTGCAGGGGTTCCCGTCTGAATGACTTCACCCTTATTCAGTATAACAACCCTGTCTGCTATCTCTAAATCATCCTTATCATGGCTCACAAAAATGGCAGTTTCTCCACTGGTTTTTAATATAGTTTTTAATTCATTTCTTATCTTCCCCTGGAGGTTGGCATCTAGATTTGAAAATGGTTCATCTAAAAGGATAACTCCCGGCTTAGGAGCCAAAGCACGTGCCAGGGCAACTCTCTGCTGCTGTCCTCCGCTCAATTCATGGGGATATCTCTTTATAAATTCTTTCATACTAACCAAATCTAATACTTCGCAAGTTCTCTTAGAAGCTGATTCTTTCTTCATCTTATTCATACCAAACAAGATGTTTTTTTCTACAGATAGGTGGGGGAAAAGAGCATAATCTTGAAATACCATCCCAATCCCTCTTTTTTCCACAGGAATAAATATTTCCTCATCTATAAGAACCCTGTCATTGATAGCCAATTCTCCTTTTTGTGGAACTTCCAGCCCCGCTAAAATACGTAAAAGGGTAGATTTTCCACTTCCACTCTCCCCTATAATTGCAGTTATCTCTCCCTTATTTGCGTTAAAATCTACATTTTTCAAAACATCTTCAGTAGAATTTCTATATCTAAAATATAAACTTTTTGAATCTATATAATTCATGATTATTACCCCCTTATTTCTTTTTTTCTTTCTTTTTTTTTATCGTCTCAAAGAATATAATTATTGATATTCCAATTAAAATAAGAATAATAGATGGTATAGCACTATGCTGTACCATCTCATCATCAGCATATCGTTTCGCATAGGTGGATAATGTTTCAAAATTAAATGGCCTCAAAATTAAGGTAAGGGGTAATTCTTTTATAATCTCTAAAAATGTTAAGATTACCGCTCCTATTATACTTCCCTTTATCATAGGCAAATCCACTGCAAAGAATGTTTTGGTCTTTCCATACCCTAAACTCCTGGATGCTTCATGAAATTTTATCCCTACCTTGTCAAATCCACTTTCCACGCTGTTATATGCCACAGCTAAATATCTTATTACATAAGCAAATACCATTAAAAATAAGGTTCCGTAAAATACTTTCTGTCCCAATATCTTTTTATCTACAAAGATAAAGAATGTCATAACTCCAATGGCTATTACGGCCCCCGGAATAGAATATCCTATTGTAGTTAATTTAGACAGGGTCTTAGAAATTTTTCCTTTTTTTAACCTGGATGTATTTGAGATAATAACCGCCATCATGGTTGCCAATATAGCACCTGCAATTCCTATAGAAAATGTATTTTTTATAATTTTTATTAATTTATAATTTAAAACATCCCCATAGGTCATAAATGACCATGAAATCAATTGTAGAAGTGGAATTATAACCCCAAATAATATGGGAATCATACAGACAACAACAGCTATAACACTATGTTTAGCCGAAAGTGGCTTTTTATTTATGGGTCTGATCTTGGTATTAGTAAAAGAATACTGTCTTCTTCCCCTGGATTTTTTTTCTATTAAGATGATTGTAAAAATCAATGTCATAAGAATAATCGCTAAAGTTATAGCAGAATCTGTATCTCCTAAGGCCAACCAGGTTCTGAATATTCCTGTACTAAAGGTCTGTACACCGAAATAACTAGGCAATCCAAAGGCACTCAACACCTCCATTATAACCAGGGTAACTCCTCCTATGACAGCTGTTCTCGCCAGGGGCAGGACTACCAAGAAAAATGTCTCAGTGTCAGATTTCCCCAATACTTTTGCCGCTTCCAACATCGATAGTGATTGTTTGGCAAAGAATGATCTGGCTATGATAAATACATAGGGATAGAGGAAAAATGTAAATATAAAGATAACTCCGTATATATTCATAATATCCAAATTTAAATTGTATCCAAATAAATTCCTGGCAGTTCTGCTGATTATTCCCGTATAGGAAAAAATCCCGGAATATACATATCCTGCGATGTAGGTAGGTATTGCTAACGGCAGAATCAGCACAATATTAAAAAATTTAGAAAATTTAAATTCATACATGGTCAAGATCCAGGCTGCAGATACACCTATAACCATAGTAAATAAACCGGTAAATAAGGCTATTGTAAAGCTGTTTCTTATATATTCCGGTAAAAGAGTTTTTGCTATATGGGTAAAGGTTTCTATATTTTGTCCAGCTAAACTCGTAAACAAAATTATAATGGGGGCTAACAGGAAGAAAGATAATATTATGCTTATAAAAAGCCAGGAATCTAAATTAATATTTAGATTCCTCTTGAATGATTTTAAATTCATTGGCTTATTTCCAACCTTCTTCGTCAGCCATAATTGTTCCTTTTTTATAGTTTTTTCCTAATTCAGATAATGTTAAGTTATCGATTTTGAAATCTCCCCATGATTGAACTGTAGCGTTAGCTTTTACATTTTTATTTGAAGGATATTCATAGTTTTCATTGGCAAATCTAGTTTGTGATTTTTCATTTAAAAAAAACTTGATGAATGTTTCAGCATTCTCAATATTCTTTGCATGCTTTGTGATTCCCATTCCACTTACATTGATATGAGTTCCCCTGTCATCTTGGTTAGGGAAGAAGATAGCTATTTGTTCTCCAACTTTTCTTTCTTCAGGATCTGTAGAGTGGATCATTTTTCCAAGGTAGTAAGAGTTCATTATAGCAACTTCTCCTATCCCAGCTATTACTGCTTTACTCTGATCTCTGTCGTTTCCTTTTGGAGCTCTCGCCATATTAGCTGTTAAACCTTTAATCCATCCTCTTGTTGCCTCTTCACCATTAGCAGCAATCATAGAAGCTATTAAAGCCTGGTTATATGAGTTAGTTGAACTTCTTACTAATACCTTACCATTCCACTTAGGATCAGCTAAATCTTCATATGTTGAAAATACAGAAGGATCTGTAGCTTCTTTATTGTAAGCAAATATTCTAGCTCTATAAGTGAATGAAGTCCAGTAGTTATCCTTATCTCTTATATTTGCAGGAACTAATTCTAACACCTCTTCATCTTTTATAGGCTGCAATAAACCTAAATCTTTTGCTCTTCCAAGTCTGGCTGCATCTGCAGTAATAAATAAGTCAGCAGGAGTATCTTTTCCTTCTATCTCTAACTTCTTTAATAACTCATCTGCTCCAGAGTGGGCTACATTAACTGTAATACCAGTTTCTTTTTCAAATTCTGCGATCAATGCTTTATCTATATCATAGTTTCTTTGTGTATATATGTTTAATTCTTTTGATATCTTTGGCGCTTTTGTTTCTTCAACAACCTTTGCTTCTTCTTTACCTTTAAAACATCCAGTTAATAAACCGGCAGACAACACTATAAACGGTATAATTTTTTTCATCTTTTTCATTTCTTTCCTCCCAATAATATATTTTATTTGTAAACCATTATTAAAAACTTTGATTAACAAACTTTATGTATTGATTATATAACATAGTCAAAGTATTTACAAGTTTTTTTATTAAAAAAATAAAGAATTAAAAATATAGATGGTTTTAATTTTATATAAGTACTTGTAAAACTTTTAATTTAAAGTTAAAATATCAATAAATTATATTCAATTGAAATTTATATAATAACTATTTCAAAGGGGGACAAATCATGAAAAAATTATTGCTAACTATACTAATTATCCTTGGGACTCTTGCAGCCTATGGAAAACCCAATGGGGAAAACTCTTATTATCTCAGTAGAGCAGTCTTAACCAATGAAGTTGTGGAAAAAGAACCTGTAAAAACAATGGATACTTTCAAGCTGTATTCCCAGGGTTATTTTTATACAGAATTTAAAGATATAGGAAAGGAAAAAACTATCTATCACAATTGGTATCTTCTGGAAGAGGATGGAGAAAAAACCCTCATGGCTTCCGTTCCATTGAAAATTTCAGGACCCAGATGGAGAACCTGGTCCAGAAAAAATTTATTTTTATCTGGAAAATGGTCTGTAGAAGCAGTGGATGAAAATGATAAAGTTCTTTCTAAAAAGGAGTTTAACGTTGAATAACTAGTCAAAAGCATGAGGAAAGGGGTTAGACAGATGTCTGACTCCTTTTTATTATATTTATGATATAATATAGTTGATAAAAATAAAATAAAAGGAATGATTATTCAATGAACTATGTAAAAAAAATTGTTAATTTTTTAAGAAAACAAAGAAAAAATATACTTATTGCCCTCCTGGGAGTAACCTTTTCCCTCCTAGCATTGACCACTATTACATATTTTAGTGTCAAAGGAAAAGTCACCTCCTACACAGCTTCGGAACCAATTACAATCTACGATAAGGATGAAAATATTGTAGACTATCTGTCCAAACAAAAAGGCGAAAATGCAGACATGAAAGATATTCCTGTCTATCTTCAAAAAGCTTTTATCTCTGTGGAGGACAGAAGATTTTATTCCCACCATGGGGTAGACCTATGGCGGCTGGGAAAAGCTGTTCTGGTAAACTTATCCAGAGGCAGGATAGCTCAAGGCGGGAGTACCATCTCACAACAGCTGGCTAAAAATGCCTTTTTATCCAACGAGCGTACATTCACCCGTAAATTCAAAGAACTTATTATAACATTAGAGATCGAAAGAATTTATTCTAAAGATGAGATCTTAGAAAAATATCTCAATGAGATCTATTTTGGTTCTGGATCATACGGGGTCAGGGAAGCTGCTAAAGATATATTTAATAAAGATATCTCAAAGGTAAATCTGGCTGAGAGTGCTATGCTGGCCGGGATTCCCAATAGACCTAATATGTATAACCCCAGGAAAAATTTAGAAGCTGCCATGAAAAGAACCCATCTGATTTTAAAACTTATGTTGAATCAAAATTATATCTCCCAAGATGAATATGATGCAGCTGTAAAACATAAATTTGTTATGGAGGCCGATTATAAAAAAACTTTTTTTCCTGACAGAAATACAACAGTCATCGTAAAAGACGGCAGAAGGAAAAGAGAATCTACCAAAGCACCTGATTTTATGGATATAGTGGAAGAAAAACTCATCGGTCTGGTGGAGCCCTCTATTTTTTCCCGGGGTGGATTCAAAGTATACACTACCTTGGATAATGAGATGCAAAAAATTGCAAAGAACACCTTTGAAAATTACTCAAAATTTAAAGGAAATAAAAAACTGCAGGGTGCCATGGTTACCTTAGATGCTAAGACAGGGGAGGTCAGGAGCCTTGTAGGAGGAAAGGGATACAGGTCCGGCAACTTTAATCGTGGTGTCGATGCCAAAAGGCAGATCGGGTCTACCTTTAAGCCCTTTATATATTATACAGCCCTGGAAAAAGGATATACTATGAATCAAATTATAGATGGTTCCAACACCAAATATGGTAATTGGTCTCCTAAAAACTATGGTAATGCCAAATATAAAAACATTACCCTGATACAATCCTTGGAAAAGTCAGTCAATACAGTGGCTGTAAAGCTGTTAAACGACGTAGGGATAGATAATGTTATAGATAATTTTACTCGGACAGGGGTAGATGTGGAATTTACCAAAGACCTTACAATAGCTCTGGGATCTACCAGTGCCAGCCCGCTGGAGTTAGCTGCTTCATACCTTCCCTTTGCCAATGGAGGTACTGCACACAGGAGCTCTTTTATTACCCGAATCGAGGATACCCATGGAAATATCATCTATGAAAACGAGGATTTAGAAGGCAGAAATATCTATGGTTCCATAGATGCCTCCCTCATGACCTCTATGCTTGAAAAAGTAGTGGAATACGGTTCTGGAAGGGGAGCAAAATTACACTCTAAACTTGGATTTAATGTAGACCAGGGTGGAAAAACAGGAACTTCCAATGATTTTAGATCTGCCTGGTATGCTGGGTTCACCTCTGACTATGTCACTGTGGTATATATGGGTTATGATGATAACACCTCCATGCCAAACCGTTCATCTGGTGGACGTATGGCAGTTCCTTTATGGAAAAACTACTATCAGACAATGATCGATAGGGGTATATATACCCCTACCTCATTTGATTTTATAGATAAGAATATCAGGAGCGGAGAATTAGTTCGTAGAAATATCGACATCCGTAGTGGAGAGGTAAAGAGAGCTTCCAGGGAATTCAGAAGGGAAGTCTTATTTAAAAAGGGGCAGGTTCCCGACACAATCACTGAAAAAATATTTAAGGGAATCAAAGGGTGGTTCAATTAAAATATAGACAAAAGAGGGCAACCCATAAGTAAATTTCACTCTGAAATAACTACTAAATAATGTGTTTCTCTCGTTGATTAATTATTAGATTTAGTAATCAAAAGAGGTTTGACCCAAATGGGTCAAACCTCTTTTTTTTTAATCAACTTCTTTAAAAGCGATTATTTTTCTGTTTTTTAATATTCTGATAAATATAAATACTCTCTCCTGCATAGATTCATAGGTATCTTCCTCTGTTTCCAAAAGAATATTAATGATGTCATATATTGTATTTTTTCCGTCGATATTCTCCCAGACTAAACTCCCTAATCCATCCAATTCCAGAGTACTAGTATTAGATTTTTTAGTCATCCACCTCAAAGTTCTTTGAAGAAAACTGGTATGGGTAAAGACAAGGTGGATATTTCCATCCTGCCTTTTACAATCCAAATGAAGTTTTACAGGGATAATATCTAGAAAATTTTCTTCATTTTTTTTCATTTTTGCTCCTTATTCTAAATGTAGCCTATTAATTTTTATTATTCAGGTAATTGTTCATCCGAAGCTTTTCCAGAAACTACTTGAGAGTAGATCCAAACAGCTAACGCCATGAAGATTACAAATCCTACAGTAGAATTTGTAGTGATAGCTCCAAATTTTCTTCCGAATGCTGATAAATCTTTTCCTAAAGTGATGAATACTGCTAATAAGATACCGATTAAAGCGTCTCCAGCAACTAATCCAGAAGATAATAAGATACCTTTCTCTATTCTGCCTTTTTGCTCAGTTACATTTTTCTTAAATTTCATCTCAACAACTTCTCTTACCAATGCTCCGGTTAAGATAGCAGCTGATAATTGAATTGGTAAGTATAATCCTAAAGCGATAGGTAAGATAGATAATCCTAAGAAGTTAATAACTATACCGATAACCACACCGATGATAACCAATGTCCAAGGGATCTCTCCTGTCATAACACCTTCAGATAACATTCTCATTAATCCAGCTTGAGGAGCAGGAACATCTACAGATCCTAATCCGAAAGCTTTATGCAGCATAAGTACTACTCCACCTGCTGCAAATGCTGCTACTACTAATCCGGCAAACATTGACCACTCGATTTTCTTTGGTGTTCCACCAACTAAGTATGTATGCTTTAAACTTTGTGCTACTCCACCAGATGTTGCGATCGATACACAAACTACACCGGCAGCTATGATAGCCATAATTTTTCCTAATTCAGGATCTACACCAGATAGTTTGATAACCGATGCAATTACTAATAACGATGCAATAGTCATTCCAGATACAGGGTTATTAGATGCACCCATGATTCCTGTCATTCTTGCAGATACTACACCGAAGAAGAATGAGAAGAATATTACTAAGAATGATACGATAAATCCTACTTTAGGTATTCCTGCTGATAATGGTAATAACCATACTATTAAAAATACTGCGATAGCTCCTGCTCCAACAAATGTTAGCGGAGTATCGATGTGTTGTCTTTCTATTTTATGAGCAGTTTTTTCTGCTTTTAAACCTTTCATAGCTTCTTTGAAAGAACTGATAATAGCTGGTGCTGATTTAGCTAATGAGATAAATCCTCCTGCTGCTACTGCTCCGGCACCTATATATCTGATATAGTTAGACCAGATAGCGATAGCTGACATCTCTGATATTAATTGAGTTGACGGGAATATAGGAGTTGTAGCTCCTGCACCTATAAACTTAATTAATGGTATGAAACCAAACCATGCTAATAATGCTCCAGAGAACATTAAGATAGCTACTCCAGTTCCTACGATAAATCCTACTCCTAATAATGATGCTACTGCATTAAATCCAAAAGCTGTTCCTAACTTTGTTACAGCCCAAACTGGTCCTTCTGACCAAAGTCCTAATCCACCAGATAGAAATTTGAAAGCTCCACCCATTCCCAGACCTTTCAATACAGTTTTAAATCCTTCTCCACCTTTGTTGGCATTTACCAGGATTTCATAAGCTGCTATTGATTCAGGGAACATTAATACTCCATGTTCCTCAACTATTAGATATTCTCTAAATGGAATCACGAATAAAGTTCCGATTAATCCACCTAATATAGTTATGATAGCTATAGAAACCATGCTTAAATCATGTCCCCATATGATGATAGCCGGTAGTGTAAAGATGATTCCACCTGCTATAGATTCTCCTACTGCAGCTACTGAAGCCACTAAGTTAGCTTCTAATATAGAATCCTTTTTAAATACTGCCTTTAATAATCCTGTTCCTAAAATTGCTGCTGGAATTGCTGCTGCAATTGTTAATCCTGTTTTTAATCCTAAATATACATTTGATGCTGCAAATATTACTGCAAATAAGATTCCTAATCCTATAGAAACTGCTGTAGTTTCAGACATCGCTGTATCCATAGATACAAAAGGTTTAAATTGATGTTTTTTCTCGTTCATAACTTTCCTCCTTAAATTTCAATAAAGTTTATTTTCACTATATTGTACAATAATGATAACCTTCTTTCGTTTTTAAGTCAAGAACCTAAATTTTGACACGAAAGTTCATTTATTTGATACACACAACACTTTTTGTTTGTCTTTAAAATACACAGCTTTTTCAAAAAACTTAAATTTTATTTAAAATACTTTTGTTCCGCTTAAGAAAAAATCACTTTAATTACTTTTTTCACAGAAAAATGAAATCAATTTCCTCCTGAGACGGACCATTCCCTGTCGAGCAGACTGTTTAATTTTAATTCTTCATCCCTCTATGGAATTTTTTTCCATCCTTTTATCCTTAGTTTTCATAAATTTTTTTAAATTTTTTGTAACATTTAATTTAATTAGAGTATCTGTTAGTTCTGCATAAAAACAATCCTTTAAATAGATAGGTAAATTATCTTAGTTTTTTTGTTCATTTAAAGGAATAAGGCAATACCTGCTATTAAAAATATCTTTAAAACAAGTAAATAGATAAAATTTAAAAGAAATGATATAATTTCTACACAATAAATACATTAAAAAATAACTATATATAGACGATTTAAATTTTTGATTAAAGGAAGTGATATATGTATTACGAAGATATGGTTTTTACCAAAGAAGATATAGAGGTGTTAGTTTTTGAAAATAGTGAATTTTTTAGCTGTACTTTTAGAGGGATAACTTTTGATAAGATAAGTTTTAATGGAACTACATTGGAAAACTGTACCTTTAAATCCTGCCAGTTAACCTCCTCCACCTTCTGTGATGCTAAATTTATAGATCTAAATTTTGAAAATTCTGAACTGATCAGTATCAACCTAAGCCACATCAATCAATTTATAATAGAAGTCGCTTTTCATAACTCCTACTTAAAATACTGTGATCTCAGCAAGTTAGACCTGCAAAAGACCGATCTTTCAAACTCCACTTTTAAGGAATGTCTGTTTTTTGAGACCAACCTAAGTCAGGCTTCTTTCAACAACTCTGATTTAGAGGGGACATCCTTTGATAAATGTAATTTAGAGAAGGCTGACTTTAAGGGTGCTGTTAACTACAGGATCAACCCCCTGACAAACCGTATTAAAGGAGGTAAGTTTTCCCTCCCTGATCTGGTTGGACTAGTCAGAGATTTTGATATTAAGATCGTATAGCAGCGTGACGTTTAGAATAAAAATAGGAGAGTCCATTGGACTCTCCTGTTTTATTCTATAAATTTATAATGTCATCAAAATTTTAGCTAGCATAAGGGCTGTTACCGTTCCTATTGCTGAACCGAATATACCCATCATAAGTCCTGCCGGAATTAATGCTTCATCATATGTTCCTGCCAAGATAGGAGCTGATACAGATCCACCTACGTTAGCTTGAGAAGCTATACCACAGATATAAAGGTCTAACTTGAATATTTTTGCTAAAACTAATAATACTATTAAATGGAATAATAATACTAATACTCCTGCTACTATATAGATAGCTGCTTGACCCATATCAATTGTAGAGAAGTCTGTTGCCGTTGCGATTAATCCAACTACTACGTATAAAAGTACACTACCTACATGGTCTGTTCCCTTGATTTTCTTCAACGGAGTCATACTTCCTAAGATACCAAACATTGTAGCTAAGATTACTACCCATCCTGAACCACTAAAGAATGATCTAAGACCGAATAAGATGTTCTCACCAGTTAATCCACCTGGGTTAACTACTTGTTTACCAAGAACTAATACGATTCCTGCTACTCCAAGACCTAATCCTAACGTTAACATAAAGTCCATAAATTCATAGTCTCTCTTGTCTTCATTTTTAGCTGCTGTAGCATGGATCTGAGTTATGATTTTATCTACTTCATCACTGTTTGCACCAGAGAATTTATTGAACTTTTCTCTCATTGGAGCTAAACTGATAAGTAATACAAGCCAGAATGATGCACAGATGTTATCCATTAAGAATGCATATGTCAGTGCTTGCGAACCATCTTTTACTCCTAATCCTGCTTGAGCAGCGGCCATGTTTGTTGACCCTCCAACCCATGAAGAAGATAGAATTGAGAATGTCTGCCATGCATCTGCATCAAATCTTGATTTTAACGCAATAAACACAATTACAAATCCAATTAAGATACTAGCTGTTACTGCTAAAAATGAACCCATTAACTTTGGTCCTAATTTAAATACATCTCTAATATCATTTTTTAATAGTAATAAAAATAACATCATTGGTAGTAAAAAATACTTTAATTGACCGATAAAGCTCGATAATTGCGGTGTTAACTCCCAAACGTGCATTGTCGCACCTATCATTCCACCAAAATAAATAAATGTTAATCCCGGTATAACCTTGAATAACTTTAACTTTAATTTTTTCTCACAATACAATACTGCCGTTATGAATAATATCAATAACGAAAAATAACTAAATACGTTTGTTATCATTTGTGTATCCTCCTGTTTTTTTAGCTTTTTCAATATTTCTTCACTTTTATGAAAAACTGTACATAAAACGAAGATTACGTTTTGTTTCCAATATATCTTAGCACAACTTTATAAGAATTCAAAGTTTTTTATGCACTTTTTCAAAAAAAAAGGCAAAAGTAGTGTTTTTTTAGCACTATATATAAAAAATGTTGCCATCCGCAACTACAAATTCTTAGAAAATAATTAAAACTTTTGTTCATAATATTATACTTTTTATTTTTTTCCGATAATAAAAAAAAAAAAATAAAAACTATATTTCTTTTTTGGAAAAAATATTATATAATCTAGGAGATGACTCTGTAGCTCAGATGGATAGAGCGGCTCCCTCCTAAGGAGTAGGCCATGCGTTCGAATCGCGTCAGGGTCACCATTCTTAATAAAATCAAAAGAAGATGAAATTCTTAATTTCACCTTCTTTTTTTAATTTATTCTATTTTTATCTATTAAATATATTCAATATGTCATTAAAAGTTATCAGAATTATAAGCCCAAACAATATGATCATCCCCACCATATGAAATTTCTCCTCAAACCCCTTATTGACCTTTATCCCTATCACTTCTAAAAGGACAAATATTATCCTTCCGCCATCTAGAGCAGGAAACGGCAACAGATTAAAGAACCCTATATTTATTGAAAGCAGTGCTGTCAGCCAAAACAAGATTCCCATTCCCCCTTGACTGGCATCTCCTACAATTTTAACTATTCCCACTGGCCCAGATATCTCTTTAGCACTTACCTGTCCTGTCACAAGCTGTTTAAATCCTGTTAAGATCATTGTAAACAAATTTTTATAGGCAGTTACCGATTCGGATACAGCATCTATAAATCCATATTTTTCAATACTATATTCTGGCAGTATACCGATATAATAATCATCCCTTTGTTCATCAAAGGTAAGTTCAACCTCTTTTTTTATGATTTTCCCATCTCTTTTTATAAGAAATTCCATCCTGGTACTGTCTATACCATCATTTACACGACTTATATCTTCCCACCTGTCTATCTTATTTCCATCTATCTCCAGGATCTCATCCCCTATCTTTAAATTTCCAAAAGATTTAGAAGTTTCTACCATATTTCCAATTACAGGTTTTTCATTTTGAACTGCTTTGCCATTGTAAAGTAGACTTCCAAAGACTATAAGGTAAGCCAATATAAAGTTCATCATTACACCTGCAATTAAAACTATAAATCTTTGAAATGGACTTTTAGTATTGAAACCGTCTTTTACTACAGAATCCACTTCCATCCCCTTGATATTTACAAATCCACCTACGGGAATAGCTCTCAGACAATATCTCGTATGTAATCCCTCATGACAGAACAAAACAGGTCCCATCCCCAGGGAAAACTCCTCCACCGGCATCTTAAAATATTTAGCTGTCAAAAAATGCCCCAATTCATGAACCATTATTATGATTCCAAGTATAAGTATCGTTATTATTATATTCATCTAGACAACTCCTCACAAACTCTCAAAACTTCATTGCCAATCTCATCTATTGTTTTTAATTCTCCATCTTTTACACACATTATTTCCTTCCACGAATATTTATTTGCTATATAACAGGCATTGTCATGGGATTTCTGCATATATTCACGGTCATTTTCATGGATATCTTTCTTATCTTCTCCTGTGATCTTATTTTTCCTCTTTTCCATCAATTTATATGCCATCTGGGTAGGCATATTTAAAAATACCACCATATCCGGTTTGGGGATTCCCATTTTTTCATATTCCAGATCGGTCAGCCACTCTAAATACCCGTCTTTTTCCCCCTTATCGTCCATCTTCGATGCCTGATGAACCATATTAGAGGTTGTATATCTATCTGAGATTATTATTCCCCCATCCTTGTAAAATTCCTCCCAAATAGTCTTAAAAGATGCATATCTGTCCACTGCAAACATAGTCGATACAGCATAGGTATTCACCTCTCCTACATTTTTTCCAAACTGACCATTTAAGTACATCTTCACAGGTGCTGATGACGGGCTTTCATAATTCGGAAAGGTAACTTTCATAACCTTTTTCCCCATTTTTTTATATTTTTCATATAATAATTCTGCCTGGGTCTGCTTCCCGCTAGAATCAGTTCCTTCTATTACTATTAATTTTCCCATTTTTACTCTCCTATAATCAATCTATTTTTTTTTAGAATAGGTCTCAATTCTTCCAGATAAATCTCCCCCATTTTTTTATATCCTGTTTCATCGGGGTGGATACTATCATACATATGTTTACCCCAGATCCCTTTCCATATATCTTCTATAAGATATACACCTTCTTTTTCCTCTAACTCTTTAAAAAAATTATCAAATTCTCTTTTAGAACCATTTTTTAAGATGTTAAAAATTAACTGGTCACTATAAAATTTTACTACATAAACTCTTATATTTCTTTTTAGAAGTTCATCTACAATATAGTTTAAGTTAGTTTTTGTTTCAGATAGTTCTACCCCTTGAATCAGGTCATTTGCTCCTAATTCCACTATGACTACGCCTGGATTATAATCCAAGACATCGATTTTAAATCTTTGTAATGCCGAAACTGTGGTATCCCCGTTTATACCTTTATTAATAACCTTTAACCTGAGTTTAGACTGTAAATAATCAGGGTAACTCCTGCCAATAGGAGCACCATACCCGGCTGTTAAACTATCTCCATAACAGATCAAAATACTTTCTTTAGTCAAATTTTTATCTCCTAAATTTTTATCTCCTAAATCATTATTAATAAAATTATAACCCATATGGATTAAAACCACCACTGCTAAAGTTATTATAACCTTATTCATGAGCCTTCCCCCTAATGGTTATCCTCACTATTTCCGACTTACTCCAGGTTCTATAGGTAAAAAATCCTGTTCCTGCCCCGGAAGACACTATAACTGCCGTATTTTTTATTTTTTTATACCCGTAGATAACCTTATATTTAAGCATATATCCTAAATTTACAGGAAAAAACTGCCCTCCATGGGTATGTCCTGAAATTTGCAGCACTGCACCCTCACTGAGTGCTTCCTCAAATTTCGGCCGATGATCCACTACAATTTTTGGATAAACACTTTTATAAATATCTTTTAATTTTTTTCTGGAGTCATTTGTCTTATCATCTC
This sequence comes from Psychrilyobacter piezotolerans, assembly GCF_003391055.1. Classification (NCBI taxonomy): domain Bacteria; kingdom Fusobacteriati; phylum Fusobacteriota; class Fusobacteriia; order Fusobacteriales; family Fusobacteriaceae; genus Psychrilyobacter; species Psychrilyobacter piezotolerans. The sequence continues at coordinate 73,140 of NZ_QUAJ01000015.1, read as the reverse complement.
TAAAGATAAATTCTAGTTTTTTTATTATAATCGATTCATCCCTCAAAATTTTAATTCCGCACCTATCTAAATACTCCATGTTTTTATTCAAATCACCTGTATATTCATGATTTCCCAGAACCCCATAGACTCCATATTCAGACCTCATTTTTTTTAATGTCTGATCAAACCCTTTATCTTCCAGGTATTCCATATGGGATTCTATTGTATCTCCCCCGACCAATATACAATCGGCAGATAATCCATTTACTTTTTCAACTATTTCTTTCACATAATTTATAGATCTTAATTCGCTCAGGTGGATATCCGATAAAAATACCAGATTTAATTCGGTGTCGTAGTCAGATATCTCCACCGTATATTCCTTTATTTTTATTTGAATGTAATTTTGATATCCTCTCCACATTGATAAAATATAAAATACAAGGCTGAGCCAAATAAATGCAGGTGTTTTAATTATCGTCCCCCATCCTAAAATCCCTAAACCAATGGCTGAAAGAGTCATAAAACAAAGGGTTTTATATAAAAATAAATAATTAGATACAAAGATCTTTAGTTTTTTCCTTAAATTTTCACTTTTTATCTCGGTCATCCTTATCAAAAATGGAAAAGAACCTAGAAAAAATAACCCTCCAGCCAGGCAGCTGCCCGACAATAAATATAGTAAATACACAACAAAGGGCATAGGCAGATAATATACAATTAATTTCAACATATTCCTCTCCTATTTTAATCTATATAGTTTTTTTTATTTAACATAAGTTTTGATTATTCTTGCGGCTTCTTTCCTTGCCCAGCTGTCAGCTTTTATAACTGCTTCCAGGGTGTTTACCGGGTGCAGTTCATGGTTGTCCATGGTATTTTTTATAACTTTGTAGATCTCTAAAAATTTAATATTCCCATTTATAAATTGATCTACAGCTATCTCGTTGGCCGCATTGTAGACTGCCGGCATAGACTGTCCTGTTCTTCCTGCAAGATATGCATACTCTACCCCTTTAAATACCTCGTTATCCACCTCATCAAAGGTAAGGCTGGAAAGTGTTTTAAAATCTAAACTTTCCAGGACCTTATTGGATACTCTGTCTGGATAGGTAAAGGCATATTGGATGGGCACCTTCATATCCGGTACTCCCAGCTGAGCTATTACAGACATATCGTTAAATTCCACCATTGAATGAATTATACTCTGGGGATGCACCAGTACCTCTATATCATCGTAGGGGACATTAAAAAGCTGGTGTGCCTCTATAACTTCCAACCCTTTGTTGCAAAGGGTTGATGAATCTATGGTTATTTTTTTTCCCATGGACCAATTTGGATGTTTCAGAGCATCTTCTACCCTTACATCCTTCAGCTCTTCCAAAGTTTTCCCCCTGAAAGTCCCCCCGCTTGCTGTGATTATTATCTTATTTACCTCATCTTTTTTACCGCCTAAAAGAGACTGGTAGATAGCTGAATGTTCGCTGTCTACAGGGATTATCTCCGCCTTATATTTCTTTAACATATTATTTATCAGATCTCCTGCTGCTACCATGGTTTCTTTGTTGGCAAGAGCTATCCTCTTTTCCTTTTTTATAGCTTCTATGGTTGCCTCTATTCCCACTGCACCACTTACTGCTGTGAGGACTATATCTGCTTCATCTAAAGTTCCTAATTTTTTAAGCCCTTCATTTCCCAGGTATACTTCAAGATCAGGATATTTCTTTACTATTTCCTCATATCCATTTTGTGTCCCGATAGATACATAGGATGGTTTAAACTCCTCTATCTGTTCTATCAATAATTTATGGTTATAGTGGGCACTCATGGCTGCCACATTAAATTCCGAACTTTTATTCCTGATTACTTCCAGTGCATTGGTTCCGATACTTCCAGTACTTCCTAATATTGTTATATTCTTAATCTTAATCAACCCCTTATTTTCCATATCTCTAACTCTTCTTTTTTTTAAAAAGAGTTTTTCTTTCTATTATACAAAAAAAAAGGAGCTTTCACTCTCTTTTTTTTATTGTATAGGAAATTATAATTTTTTTTAATAAATAAAAGATTATAAAAACTTAGATTGTGCCTATGTGGATGCAACGTCACGTTGCTTTTTTATTAGATCCAACATCATCTTATTTTTATAAGAAAAAATTAATATAATAATACATAAGCGGAAATACCCAGATTAAACTATCGTATCTGTCCAATATCCCCCCATGTCCGCCTAATATTTTTCCCGAATCTTTTACACCAAATTCTCTTTTAAATACCGACTCTGCCAAATCACCTATCTGACCGGTCACAGCCACCAGTATAGGGACTATTATCAGATGAATTCCCGATATATTCAGCTCTTTAAATAGAAATCCTTTTATAAGAAGCATAGTTATCACGGTAAATATTATCGATCCCAAAGAACCTTCTATGGATTTTTTAGGACTAATCTCACAGAGTCCACGGGAAAAGAACTTTCTCCCAAATTTTACCCCTACAAGATATGCAAATGTATCCGATATCCATACCAATATCTGGATGGTCATGAGCCATTTACTTCCATTCAACATATATTTTATGGGAACTATATGGGAAAACAGAAATCCTACGTAGAGTACTCCCAGCATTGTATACCCTATATAGCTGCTGCTGCCTTCCACTTTATTTTGATATATTCTGATAAACATAAGGATAAATATCCCCAAAATCAGAACCATCGTCCCCCTGGACATGTCTATATTATTCCCTATAAATTCCCCTAAAAAATCCTTACTCGATGATATACTGGAGTATAAAGCTAATGGTATTGCTCCTCCAAGTATTATCCCTGCAGTCTTATTTACAATAATTCCCTTAGATTCCATCATCTGATAGATCTCATATATTCCTATTCCTATTAAAAGCACTGTAAATGCCATAAAACTTTTATCTCCATAAAGGTATACGTATACCGTCAGAGGAACTAATATTAAAGCCACCAATATTCTATTTAACATCTTTTACTCCTCCAAATCTTCTGTCTCTGCTCTTAAAGTTTTCTATTGCTCTGTCAAATTCTTTCTCGTCAAAATCCGGCCACAACACGTCTGTTACATATATTTCCGAATAAGCTATCTGCCAAAGTAAAAAATTAGATATCCTGAATTCTCCGCTGGTTCTTATAACTAATTCAGGATCTGGTATATCGGAATAAAGATAGTCTTTAAAATTCTCTTCACTGATGTTTTTTTCTCCCGATTCAATTATCTTTTTTACTGCATCTATTATTTCCGATCTTCCCCCATAGTTAAAACATATATTAAAGGTAAGACCGTCATTATCAGCAGTCAATTCTTCTACCTCGGATATAGCTTTTAAAAGTTTAGGAGATACCCCTTCTTTTCTCCCTGTAACTATCAGCCTGATATTATCTCTTAACATATTTTTAGCTTCAGCCTTTAGATATTTTTGAAAGATATCCATAAGAGCATCTACTTCTTTTTGAGGTCTTTTCCAATTTTCTGTGGAAAAAGCATATACAGACAAATATTTAACCCCTACATTTCCTGCATGTTCTATTATTGCTTTTATCCTTTTAGCACCCTCGCGATGCCCGACAAATCTAGGCAGATGCCTGTTCTGAGCCCATCTTCCATTTCCATCCATTATAATTGCTATATGTTTTGGTATCATCTATCTCCCCTTAACTTTAATACATTCTATTCTTTATATTCTATCATATTATTTTCTATTTTTCCATGAGGAACTCTAAGAGGATCTATTCCTGTCTATAAGTTCTAAAACAGCATTTAAGTCTATCATATTATTTTGAACACACTTTCTTCCCTCGTCCATGGCTTCCCTTGCCCGATAAAACTCCAGCAGCTTGATATGGGACAACTTAGGAGAAAGGAGGATATCCGGCGGGTCTTCTCCCATACGGCTCTTCGTTATCCTGTCCTGGGTAATATTGACGGAACTGGCGATAGCATCAAATAAATTCGGAGGAGTCCCATTATTTTTCTCACTATTTTCATCTATGTCAAATATGGAAGGTGTATACTCTCTGACCAAACTATTGATCTTACTCATCACTCCCAATTTTTTTTTAGGGGGAATGGCTTTTCTAAAATGTTTCCCAACAATGTCTCCATTCAAGTCCACAGCTATAACTATATCAGCTCCCAGTGCACGACAGGTAGATACCGGTACAGGATTCACCAATCCTCCATCCACAAGCCACCTGTCATTGTTTTTTATGGCTGGAAACAATCCCGGCAGTGAAACTGATGACCAGACTGCCTCTAAAACCGACCCCTTAGTTAACCATATCTCTTTCCCGGTCTCCAAATCTGTTGCTACAGATGCATATTGTTTACTAAAATCTTCTATCCTGGCACTGTCAGCCGCCACATATTTATTTAAAAAATGATGCAGTCTATGGGTATCGATAAATCCATTGAGAGACATATTTATCTCAAAAAATCTTGCTATCTCAAATTTTGTCAACGAACATGCCCACTCTTCTAAATTATCAAGATTACCTGATATATACGATGCCCCAACTAACGCACCTATGGAAGTACCGCACACTATATCCGGCACAATCCCCAGATCAGCCAGAGCTTTTATTATACCTATATGTGCCCACCCGCGAGATGAGCCGCTTCCAAGAGCTAAACCTATCTTCATTTTTTCTCACCACCTCATTCTTTATACTATATATATACTTCATATATATACTTCACTCTAAATTTTATTGTGTCAAAAAAAGATCCATACAAAAAACTTGCCCATGAAAAATTCTAGGAAAAATCCAGTGTTACATTTAATTTGACAACCTCATAACTTTAAAATCAACCCAATTTTCCTTAAGTTAATTTTAATCGATATAAAAGGAAAGGAAGATATATTTAAGTATAACTATTGGAGATGTCGAAACTTCAAAATTACGGTTTAAAGAACTAGCTTCACTTAGTTCCATAGGAGTTAAAGAAATTTTTATTGTTTCGGTTGGTGGTTTTTCTGGTTTTAAAGATGCTATTAATATAATTTATCCTGAGACTAAAACTCAACTATATATACTTCACCAAATTAGGAACACTGTTAAGTTTTTAAACTATAAGAAAAGAAAAACTTTTGAACGAGAATTAAAAGGGAGGGAAGATAAAAAATGAAAGAGTTGAATCTTTATCAAAAAAAGATTAAAAGGATTTTAAAAGGGAAGGTTAGTATCTGTACAGCTGTAATAGTTTCACTTTTAATAACTAATTCTATAGCAATGGGAGAAACAGATCCGCTTACTATAAAAAACGTAAAAAAAAATATTAAATCACAGGATCTTGATAATGACGGAGTTCCAGACTCGGAAGACATGTTTCCACTGAATCCCAAAAGAGCCAGTGGTATAGATTCAGATAATGATGGAATAGATAATGAGTTTGATAGTGAGTTTGACTTTGACAATGAGATTGAGGAAATAGCTTCCACTGGAACAAATGACCTCTATGAAGGTTTTGAAAAAGCTGATAAAACAAAGCCACTGGATACCGACGGAGATGGGGTGCCCGATGAGATAGATTCTGATGATGACAATGATGGAATTCCTGATACTATCGACCCAGTAATTGATTTAAAGAATCCTAACAGGGATACAGATGGGGATAAAATAGTAGATATGAAGGATACCGACGATGACAACGACGGATATTCTGATCTCGATGAAACTGCTGCCGGGACCGACCCTCTAGACGGTTCGGCAGTACCAGCTGATTACGATGGCGACAAAGTTAGTGATGTCACTGATACCGATGACGATAACGATGGGATCTCAGATACCGACGATGCTTTCCCTAAAGATTCTTCTGAAACTGTCGATACTGACGGTGACGGCACCGGTAACAATGCCGATACTGACGATGACGGTGACGGATATACCGATACCGATGAAACTGCTGCCGGGACCGACCCTCTAGATGGTTCTGCTGCTCCAGCTGATTACGATGGCGACAAAATTAGTGATGTCACTGACACCGATGACGATAACGACGGGATCACAGATACCGACGATGCTTTCCCTAAAGATTCTTCTGAAACTGTCGATACCGACGGTGACGGTACTGGTAACAATGCTGATACTGACGATGACGGCGACGGATATACCGATACCGATGAAACTGCTGCCGGGACCGACCCTCTAGATGGTTCTGCTGCTCCAGCTGATTACGATGGCGACAAAATTAGTGATGTCACTGATACCGATGACGATAACGACGGGATCTCAGATACTGTCGATGCTTTCCCTAAAGATTCTTCTGAAACTGTCGATACCGACGGTGACGGCACCGGTAACAATGCCGATACTGACGATGACGGTGACGGATATACCGATACCGATGAAACTGCTGCCGGGACTGACCCTCTAGACGGTTCTGCTGCTCCCGCTGATTACGATGGCGACAAAGTTAGTGATTTTACTGACACTGATGACGATAACGATGGGGTTTTAGATACTGTCGATGCTTTCCCTAAAGATTCTTCTGAAACTGTCGATACCGACGGTGACGGTACTGGTAACAATGCCGATATTGACGATGACGGTGACGGATATACCGATACCGATGAAACTGCTGCCGGGACTGACCCTCTAGACGGTTCGGCAGTACCAGCTGATTACGATGGGGATAAAGTTAGTGATGCAACTGATCCTGACGATGATAACGACGGAGTCTTGGATGAAGAAGATGCCTTCCCTAAAGATAAAAATGAATCGGTGGACACCGACGGAGATGGAATTGGTAACAATGCTGATACCGATGATGACGGCGACGGGATTCCAGACGAAGATGAGCAACTGGATGGCAGTCTTATAGATCCTGAAATCCCTCCTCTGGCTCAAGAGGGAGGAAGTGGAGAGCTTACTATCGATGGCGGTGCAGTGGGTATAAAGACAGAGTCATCATCGAATATTAAAAATACGAGTAACTATGCATACTCAAACTACATAGTAAAGGATAAGGTGGGAATGCTGGCTACCCATGAAAATGGTCAGGTCATAAATAGCGGAACTATAACCATAGACGGAGATTTCGCAGGGGTTTACGGTATGGTGGCCCAGCTGGGTGGTACCGTTAGAAACAAGGGTACGATAAACCTCAATGGTGAGTATAACGTAGGTATGAAGGCCATAGGGGGAAGCCTCAATGATGATACTACCGACGAGTATGGCGAGGGCGGTACTGTAATCATGGATTCCGGTTCTTATATATACATAAATGGAAACAACAACGTGGCTATGCAGGCGGTTTCCGGAGGATACGCCGAGAGTGACTGGGATACATATATCAAAACTGGAGAGAACAACAGAGTTATGCAGGCTTCTGGAGAGGGCAGTGTAGCTGTTAATAACGATTATATTCATATTGAAGCTGCGAAAAATATGGGGATGCAGGCTTTAAATGGCGGGAAGATACAAAATATTCAAGATGGAGATTATAATTCAATGATATTGATTCAAACTTCAAATATTATCGGTATGCAGGTAGATGGAAGCGGAAGTATCGGTGAGAGCGACGGTTCTATAGAGCTAGGCGTTTACTCTAATAACAGTAGCAACAGTATAGGGATGAACGCCATAAACGGTGGAAAGATCTACAACAAAAAAAGCACTGATTATAATGATACTTCTGCTATAACCTCAATGGGCAGTGGGACAAATATTATAGGTATGCACGGAACAGGAAGCGGAGCAGAAGCATATAACAGCTCTAAGATAACCATGGCAACAGAAGCCTCTTATGCTATTAAGATGGAAAACGGAGCCTACGGTGAAAACACAGGGCAGATAACAATAAGTAGTGCCGACTCCTACGGTATGTACGCAGGAACAGGTTCAACTGTTGTAAACAAAGAAGGTGGAACTATCACGGTAAACGGCAGTAACTCAACAGGAATGGTTGCCGACGGGTCTGGTGCCGAGGCCTATAACTATGGAACTATACATGTAAAAAGTGAAAGTGGAACCACCAACTCTGCTTATACTGCGAAAGATGAGAGCAGCCAGGCAGCTGTGGATACAGTCTATATGAAGGCCATAAATGGAGGTCAGATCTACCAACTGGGAACCCTCCAATCGGAGTCTTCCATAGTATTATCATCCGATTCCTCAAGAATGGCTGTACCATCAAGCTACCTCTTCTCTTCGGCTGATGCAAGTTATGATGCTGGAGGAGACTTTACCCTAGATGGAGAGATGCACGTATTTACCCTGGCAGGAATGGGGAATGAGTATACAGTGAATAACTATATAGTTGCAGAAGGAAATATAGAAGGGGAAGAAGGTATACTGTCTCTCTCTCCTGTATACAAGATAGCAGCAAGTGTAGATGAAGGCAATGACGGTTCTAACAGGGCAGCCCTTACTTTTACCAAGATAAATGATATCGAAAATCTTGTAACTGAAGATTGGATGAAGCCTTTAGCTGAACTTATTGATGGCGCAGTTTTCAATAATACAGGTGGATTTGTGGACAAATATCCTAATCTTGCAGCTAAGATAGCAAATACAACTTCCTATACCCCTCTTATGGAAGAACTCTCGGCAAATGAATATGCAAATATATCCAAACTAATACTTGATAATGAAGAGTTTTTCAACGGAATGGGGAAAAAGGTAATGCATGAAACAAGGAACAGCATTTCCTTTAAGATGGACGATTCAGAAGACTCAATTGATAAATACAAAATTGTTTTGGCAGATTTTGTGGAATTTGGAGAAAGACAACTTAAATTTGCAGCTGACTACAAAGAGAGCAGCACAAAAGAGGAAACTGGAACTGTCGGTTATGAGAGTAATAAAGGAGGATTTATCCTTGCCCTGGAAAACGAAAAGAAGGGAATAACCCTAGGTTACAGTAAAGAGGATGTGGACTACAATGAAGGAAGCGAGGGGGATATTAACTCGATCCACCTTGGAGGATACAGCTCCAGAGAGCTTGGATCTGCCTATCTGAATACTTCCCTTGGATTTGAGTACAACATGCATGATATGGAAAGAAGGATAGATGTATCTGGATCTGGAATAAGCGAGAAAGCAGAAGCTAATTTTAATTCCTACACAGTTTCCTTGGAAAACAGGATCTCCAGATCTGTTGAACTAAATACTGTAAGTGTTTCTCCATATGTCAGTTTGAACCTAGCTATGGGATACCACGAAGATATAGAAGAGAGTGGAGCTCCAGGATTAAATGCTGAGGTATCTGATGAAACAGTATACTCCACTGAGTTAGAAGGAGGTATAATCCTCAGCAAGAAGTTCTCCCTAGTTAGCGGAGTAAACCTGAAACTTTATACCCACCCACGTATAAAATATGATTTTGCTCACCCAGAAGATGTAAGGGAAGAAGTAAGCCTGGAGGGTATAAATGGTTCTTATTCCTTAAGCAAAGCTCAAGAACGTGAAGACGTTGTTGGAATAATTGAGGTAGGAGCAAGCCTCGAATTATTTAATAACCTATATCTCAAGGGAAGTTTCATAATAGATTCAGAACAAGATGACTATACCTCTGTAGAAGTAGAGTATAAATTTTAAAAAAATTTGAAATAAAGATTTCATTACTTAAATTTGCCCTCCCTTCTTTCTTCGAAGAAAGAAGGGAGGGCTTTTTTATTTGTTTTCATTTTGTAGAAAAACCAAGAATGGTGCAGGGTCTATTCTTCTTTTTTTATATCTGTTCCTTCCCAGAGGGCACATATCAAAAAAAGAATCGAGAATTAATTCTCGATTCTTTTTCTCTATAAAATTATTTCAACACCAAAATGATCCGAAATTATGTTTTTGTTTTTCCCGTTGAAAATAACATTACTCGAATACACTTCCACAGGTGTTCCGGCTAAAATTAAATCCAGTCTTTTTTTAGATATATCATCTTCCCAGCCTGCAATTTCTCCCGGTACAGTACAGCCGTCATCTTTTATCTTAGCTGCTGTAAAAGTATCCGTCAAACCATTTTTTATTAAAAATTCATAACCCTCTCCAATTATGTTTGCATCGTTGTTGAAATCTCCCATAAAAAATACCTTGTTGTCTGTATTCTTTGAAATTTCCAATATTTTTTCCCCTTGATATCTAAAAGGTTCTTCTGCATCACTCCACCATCCTGTATGGCAGCTGTAAAAACTATATGCTTCACCTTTAAACTCAACGGAACCGCCTATAATTTTCCTGCTCTTCCAGTTTTCTATACCCTCACTTTGAGAGATGTAAAAACTTTGAACATCAGTAAATGGCTGTTTACTTAAAAGGGCTACCCCTTCCTCGTAGATATCATACCCATAGTGGGAAAAATCCCAGATAAAATTATAAGCTGTCCCCAGTTTTTTTAATTCTTCTACCAGGAGGAGGGCAAAATTATCTTCCCTTATATTTCCATAAATTATCTGGCTTTCCCTATGCTGGCTGACTTCCTGAAGAGCTACAACATCGTAGTCTCTCTCATATATTGTCTCAGCTAAATATTTTATCTTTTCCAACTGGTTTTCTTCCTGCCACGAATGGCAATTCAATGTGAGAAGTTTCATCTCCATCTCCCTTATGCAAAATTTAAAGTATCAATTATTTTATTCTTAAGGTTATCAGCTTTGGGACCATAGATAGCCTGTATTCCATTTCCTTTTACAATAAGCCCTATGGCACCTGCCTTTTTCCACTTGGATTCATCTTCAACCAATGAATTATCCTTTACAGAGATACGTAATCTGGTCATACAGGCATCCACATCACTTATATTACATTTCCCGCCTAAAAGTTCTATGATTGTATCTGTTAAAGCATCATTTTTTTGATTTTTATTTACTTTTACATTGTTTTTTTCCTCTGCCTCATCATCTATATAATTTCCTTTTCTTCCCGGTGTCGGAAGGTCAAATTTTTTGATTAAAAAATTTACAATGAAGAAGTTTAACCCGAAGAATCCTATGGAACTGATTACGAAGTTTATTAAGTCTCTTCCTATTCCTGCACTTATCATAAGCGGTGTTCTAGTGAGTAACTCTAAAAACCCAAAGGCTTGGATTCTAAGGTCTATTAAATCTGTTAATGCAAAGGCTAATCCTGTCAAAATAGCATGAACTACATATAATACAGGTGCGATAAACATAAACATAAATTCAATGGGCTCGGTTACTCCCGTTAAAAATACTGCTAATACTGCCGAGAAAAATATCATCTTATATTTAGGCTTTTTTTCTTCATCTACATTCTTGTACATAGCCAATGAGAATCCTAATAATGAAGCCGTTGAAAGGATTACCTGTCCTGCTTTAAACCTTGCAGGAACTACCGAACTTATTAATTCCTTGTATGTTTCCATATCTCCCGCAGCTTTTAAGTTGTTTAAATCCGTTATCCAGGCTAACCATATAGGGTCTTGTCCGGCGATTATAGATCCGGCTTCCGATCCTGTTAACAGCTGATATGTCCCGCCTAATTCCGTATAGTTCATAGGGATGGTCAACATATGATGTAGTCCAAATGGTAGTAATATTCTTTCTAAGGCACCGTATACAAATGGAGCTATAACCGGGGCAGTATCCCTGGAGCTGGCTATCCAGTTTCCAAATGAGTTTAACGACCATTGTATATAAGGCCATACCAATGAAAGTGTAAATGCCATCACTACAGAACCTAATATAACTACAAATGGTACAAATCTTTTTCCATTGAAAAAAGCCAGAGGTTGCGGCAGTTTATCATAATTATAAAATTTATTGAATAGTGCCGCTCCTAAAAATCCTGAAATAATTCCGATAAATACTCCCATATTCAAAGCAGGAGATCCCAGTACACTGGTGAAATAATCCCTTACTAAAACTTCCTTACCTGTCATTATATTTATTGTAGCATTGGGATCCGACATCATCCCGTTGTTTACACCAAATATCGTTCCTGTGAGCCTGTTGGTCAGGATAAAGGCCAGTATAGCAGCAAATGCTCCTCCTGCTCTTTCCTTAGCCCAAGATCCCCCGATAGCTACAGCAAATAATATGTGTAGGTTTACAATGATCCCCCAACCTATATCTTCCATTACCCTTCCAGCCATGTCTATACCTAAAAATGTAGTCACTAATTTCCCTAAAGAGATCATAAGTCCCGCAGCAGGCATTACTGCTATAACTACCATTAAACACTTTCCAAATTTTTGCCAAAAATCAAATGAACCTAATTTTATTTTCCCCATGATTTTGCCCCCCTTATTTTAATTTATAAACCCTGCACTCATATGGTTTCAATAAAAATTTATCCATTGCATTATGAGGCTCTACCCCGTAATTATTTAAAACTAAATTTTCATAATTCAAAGTATAGTTTTTTTCTTTAAACTCACATGTTTTTTCAGTCAGATTACATATGATTATGTATCCTTTCCCGTCTTTTTCCCTGGTATAACTATAGATATTTTCATCGGATTCAAGTAAACACCTGTAGTCGCCGTATAAAATCTCTTTAGAATGCTTTCTTAGATCAATCATCTTCTTATAAAAGTTTAAGATGGAGTCCTCATCCTCTAAATCTTTTTTTACATTTATATGACTGTTGTTTTCATTTAATTTTAACCACGGTGTACCTGTAGTGAATCCGCCATTTTCACTATTGTCCCACTGCATGGGTGTTCTTGCATTGTCCCTGGAAGAATTCTTTAATTTTTCTATATCCTCCTCAGTGAGTTTACCTTCCAAAGCTAACTCTCTGTACTCATTCAGTGTTCTGACATCCTGGTAGTCATCCATACTGGGGTAAGAAATATTGGTCATTCCTATCTCCTGCCCCTGATATATAAACGGCGTCCCTTTCTGCAGAAAATACATTGCCCCAAATGACTTTGCACATTCTATCCTGTATTTTTCATCATCTCCCAGAGTCGAAATCGACCTGGGTATATCATGATTTTCTATATACAGGGCATTCCACCCGATATCATTCACTGTATGCTGCCATTTAGACAAAATGCTCTTATATTTTTTTACATCAAACTCTTCATTCCCGCAGGTATTCCATAAGTCCAGATGTTCAAACTGGAATATCATATTGAACTTTCCATCCTTTGAACATACCCAGTCACAAATATCTTTTTTATTGTGAGAACTTACACCGTTGGCTTCTCCCACAGTTACGATATCGTATTTTTCAAATGTTTTCTGCTTAAGTTCATCCAGATATTTATGGATTCCATTTTGATTCATATGTTTATCAAAAGAAGATACATATTTTAATCCGTCTGGATTAGGCATATCCTCAAACCCCTCTTCTTTTTTTATATGACTTATGGCATCCACTCTAAACCCGTCTATTCCCTTGTCCAGCCACCAATTTATCATATTGTAAATTTCATTTCTTACTTCTTTGTTTTCCCAGTTTAAATCAGGCTGCTTCTTAGAAAAAAGGTGAAGATAATACTGGTCCGTAGCAGGAGAATGTTCCCAGGCTGACCCGCTGAAAATACTCTCCCAGTTATTGGGCTCCTTCTCACCCTTACCATCACGCCAGATATACCAGTCCCTTTTTGGATTATCCTTGGATGAGGATGATTCTATAAACCATTCATGTTCATCGCTGGTATGATTTATCACTAAATCTATGATTAACTTCATATCCCTTCTATGTATTTCCTTCAAGAGATCGTCGAAATCTCCCATCGTTCCAAATTCTTCTAATATCTCTTTATAATCACTTATATCGTAACCATTATCATCATTGGGAGATTTATACATAGGACATATCCAGATAATATCTATACCCAATTCTTTTAAATAATCCAATTTAGAAATAAGTCCCCTTAAATCACCTATTCCATTCCCTGTAGAGTCTTTAAAACTTCTCGGGTATACCTGATACCCTACAGCTTCCTTCCACCATCTTTTTTCCATAACTCCTCCTAAATCTGCGCAAACGTTTGCGCAAATGAACAAAAATAAAAATACCCTGTTTCAAACATATATTTCATACAAAGGTTATAACATTTTTTTTTATCTTTGTCTAGCGGAATCGTTTCCAAACAGTCTTTTAGCATACATAAAGTTCTATTTTAGAGGTATAATTTTATAAAAAAAGTGCAATCCCGCCTTTAATCCCTGCATCATTTCCAAGTTCTCCCAATTTGATTTTTAAGTTCCTCAAAGTTACCGGCATAGCATATTGTTTTAACTTTTCGTTGACTACATCCAAAAGTATCTCCCCTGCCAATGCAACCCCGCCTGACAAAATAATTATTTCCGGGTTTATTACATTTAATAAATTTCCTATTCCCATACCCAAGTAATTCCCCACATAATTTACTATTTCCATGGAAAATTCATCCCCGGCCTTGGCACAATCAAATACATCTTTAGCTTCTAATTTTTCTATATTTCCCTCTAAACTTTTATATAAAAGATTATTTTTATTTACAGCCAGACGTGACTTAGCTTCCCTAATTATCCCGGTAGCAGATGCATAAGCTTCAAAACAGCCTTTTTGCCCGCAGCCGCACAATTTTCCGTTTTCAACTAATTTAATATGGCCGATTTCTCCCCCTGCACCATTCATTCCTGAGATCAACTTGGAATTTACGACTATTCCTCCGCCGACTCCTGTTCCGAGAGCCACCGTAATACTGCTGCTGCTTCCCTTTCCTGCTCCAAACTTACTCTCTCCTATGGCTATCATGTTTACATCATTTTCTAATTTTGTCGGTACTCCTGATATTTTTTCCATTGCCTTGCTGATATTTACATCTGCTTCCCAGTCAAAATTTGCAAAAAAACTTACGATTTCCTGGTTTATTACAGGCCCTGGAATACCTATTCCTATTCCATGGATATTTTCCCTGCTTATTTTTTTTTGATCCATGAGGCTTTCTATGGTTCCCCATATCCTTTTCAAAGTTGTTTCCATACCTTTTTCCGAGAGGGTCTTTATACTTTCTTTTATCAAGATTTCACCATTTTCATCCAAAATCCCTATTTTAGTATTCGTCCCCCCTAAATCTACCCCTGCATAATATTTCATTGTAACTCCTCCTCTATATCTATTAATTTTGCTTTGACAATTTTATAATTTTCCTTATTTTTCCCATCAAGTTTTGATATCAGTAAATTCATGGCTTCCTTCCCCAATTTTAGTGCATTTATGTCTACCGAAGAAAATTTAGGCCCGAAGTTTCCCAGGGGGTCGATATTATTAAATCCTATGATCTTTATTCCCCCTATCTTTTTATCCGTTAAATATCTCTGGACACCAAAGGCGAGAAAATCATCCGTACATATTACTGCCGTCAACTCTTTATTTTTACATAGTTTTTCGGCTCCCCTGTAGCCGTTTTCCCTGCTGAACTCACCTTCATACACAATCTCCGATTTTATTTTTTCTTTTTTACACTGCTCTTTAAACCCTTTTTCCCTGTTGATGGATACCGTCCAATTTTTTTTGGCCCCGAGATATCCGATATTTTTATAACCCTTTAAAGATAAGCTTTTAACTATCTCTTTTGTAGTTTCTTCGTTGTTGTTGTCTACCCAGAGAATATTGGAAGAATCAGTCACTTCCGGGCGGCCGATAACTACGCACGGGAATTTATTTTTTTCTAAATATTTAAGACATTCATCTTTTTTTCTTGTGGTAAGTAGGCATATCCCGTCCACTATATTGGATGAGATAAAATTTTTCACGGCTTCCAACTCGTTGTCTTTATTTTTCCCAAAGGCATACATGATATGATATTTATGCTTTTCTGCAGCTATACTTATTCCCTTCATGGCCTGGATATAAAAAGGGTTGGAAAAGAGTGAATCCGCCTCGTGGGGCATAACCACACCTATTATCTTAGTCTTCTTATTTACCAGACTTCTGGCCAATATATTGGGGGTATACCCTAATTTTTCAATGGAATTGAGAACCCGGATTTTAGTTGCTTCTCCTATCCTGGAGGTATTGGATATTACCCTGGATACCGTAGAAGGTGATACTCCTGCATCTTTAGCTACATCTTTTATAGTTACTTTCATCTTATCAGCCTCCTTTGTAAAAGATTATCATTTTTTAAAAAAAAATAAAACATTATTTTTAAATTCAATTTTTTTAAACAGGTTTTTCTTTCGTGAATTAAGTCAAAATATACTGTTTTAAGGATAAAAAAAATCCGAAATATAATAAACAAAATAAAATAGTAAGACTAGGTTATTCAGAAATTGAAGTTGCAACTTATGATGAATAAAAATTAAATTTATTGAATTTTCATTAGGGAAGACTAAACTAATATGTTAAAATAATGTAAAAAAATACACACTATATTTATAAATAAAATTAAAGAAGAAGATCTGAAGAGTTATTTTTTCATAAAAAATATTATTAAAATAATAGCTTAAACTATTGGGAAAATTTAATTTTTTTGATTTTATGAAATATAAAAAAAGAAAATGAGGTGATTTTATGAAAAAAAATTTTAAAAAAGGATTTACAATAATTGAATTATTAGTTGTAATATCTATGATTGGTGTTCTCACTGGAACTGTTGCACCAAAATTATTAAAAGAAATGAGAAAAGCTACAGTAGCTAAAGTACAACATAATTTAGGAGTAATAAGATCCAGGCTGTCTCTAGACGAAACTTTCTTAGAAGAGTTTCCAAATTTATATGATAAAACAAATACAGACTTATTAAAAGCCTATATTATTGAGTCTACTCCTTCATTTACAGATGGAAAGGGAGAAGGTCATGAAGCTACTTCAAAAGTTACTTATTCTAGAACTAATGACGGTGGCTGGATATATAATAGGGAGAAGGGAGAAATCTATGCTAATTTACCAGATGGAGCATATACAAAAGATGAAGGATATGAAATATGGGGCGGAGAAACACCTGCCATATCTGAAATAACTTATAATGGTAGTGATGATCTATCTTATGGAAAATTGCAATTTAAAAATGAAGATGGTCATTGGGAAGATATGGTAGATGGAGAGGTCTATTCATCGGATACAGAAATACAATATGTTCCATATAAAGGTAATGTTTCAGGGAATGCAAATCAAATAAATATCGGCACAAATACTGGAGAAACAGTTAGCTTAAGTGATTGGGGGAAAATTTCAGGCAATACAGCAGTATTGGAATCTGATGGGACAACTATTACTACTACAGTTTCATCTGGAAATCTAGAAGCATTTAATGGTCCAAATAGTCATCTTGGAGCTGGAATAGGTACTTCTAATGGTTCATCAGGGCTAAGTTCAGGTGACACTCTAAGAATAGATATAGACGGGGAAGATATCAATAAGGTTATTTTCACTTTAGATGGATTAGGAGGATATTTTGATGCAACCAGTTCACACGCTACTCAGGTAGAAATTTCTGCCTTTGATGAAAACGGGGTTTTAATAGAAACACAGAGTAGTTATAGGGACTCAGGATCATTTTCAGATCAATATTCTTTTGAAATAACACAGCCTGTTTCTTATTTTGAGCTGGGAACAACAGGAAGTAATGGAACCTATGTAGTACAGAGTGTAAATTTAATAAAGAGTGCTCAAGATCAGGTTAATTTAACAATTCAACATCCCGATGGGACAACGGAGGAAATATCTAGAGATATACTTTTAGATGATACAAATTCAGGTGATCCCATTACTATAAATGAAAAATTAGAAGAAGATGTATAAAAATCACAAAATTCCGTAGTACCTATTTTGCAACTTCCATAATTAAAATCAATAAAATCAACCTTAAAAGGACACTTCTAGTGTCCTTTTATTTGATACTTTTTAATTTTTGTCCGCGTCTTACATTGATATTTGTCCATAATTTTTAGACTTTTTTAAATTCTGGATTGTTCATAATTCTAAAAATCATTTCCTGTTTTATATCACGGTTACCGATAACAGGGTTATGTTTTGTATCAAAATATTTTATTTCATCAATTATTTTAACACCTAATTCATCTATAGGTTTTCTCATAGCTTCCATAGTATATCCCATGGAATCCATACTCTTTCCTCTGCAGACTCCTATTATTAAAGCTTTTTTCCCCGAATCCAGTCTTGATTTCCAGGTATTATTGGAGTAGTCATTTAAACTAAATGTCCTGTCCATCAATATTTTCATCTGTGAACTTACATTATAATTATATGAAGGTGCAGCAAAGATATATCCGTCGGAAACCTTCATTTCATTGATTATCTCTGTTAAATCATCTGTAATATTACAGCCACCATTCTTTATACAGTATTCACAGGCATTACATCCAAAAATATTTCTGCTGTTTAGATAATATTTTTTAACTTCTATATTTTTATTATTTAAAGCTTCTATGGCAAAATCAGTTAGTCTATCTGTATTTTCACCTCTTCTAGGACTTCCAATGACTGCAATTCATTTTTCTTTCATAGATCCTCCTAATAATTTTTAATTTTTTTCTAGATCAATGGTTTAAAAGGATTATTTGTTTATTTGCAGCATCCAACCTTATATTTGACCCTATCGGCATTGTAAACATAGGATGGGTGTGACACATGCTGATCCCCCTGATTAATGACCTTATGTCTTTTATAACTATTTATGATAACAGGAATAGATTAAATCTTACAACTACTTTTATATTTTTATCGGAGGTTTTTTTCTTAATTCTTCTATTTTTTTTTGCTGTTCATCTGTTAATCTTAAATGTATTAAGCTAACTTGGTTAGATATAGGAAACAGGGTAAAACTTAGGTATATTTAAATATCGAATAATAATATTTTTTTGGGGGGGATTTTCATGGAAAAAATTAATATAGATCTTAATATTTTAATATATCCTTTGTTGGCTGTCGTGTTTTCATTTATAGTTTTGTTTTTGACATATAAATATTTAAAAAAAATAGCTGTTAAAAATTCACATATAAGAGTTTTTTCCCAATTGATAATAGCCGCTGAGATCTTTTTTTGTGTATTTCTAGTTATATTAGTCCTGCCTGTCCGCGACACTTTCAAGGGACAAATTCTTAGTTTCTTAGGAATTCTTCTCAGTGCGACTCTCGCTTTGAGTTCAACTACCCTCTTAGGGAATATATTGGCTGGAATTATGCTTAGAGGTATGGGCTCTCTAAAAATTGGGGACTTTATAAAAACAGGTGATCATTTTGGAAGGATATCGGAAAAAGGACTTTTTCATATTGAAATTCAGACGGAATACAGAAACCTTATAACCATATCAAATATCTTTCTTATAGCAAAACCTATCAAAGTGATCCATTCTTCTGGAACAATAATTTCCTCTGAAGTTTCTTTGGGGTATGATGTTTCATCAGATCGAATAAAAACTTTACTTATTGAGGCTGCAAAAAATTCTGGTTTGGAAGATCCCTTTGTTTATATCCTCAAACTTGCTGATTTTTCAATACTCTACAGGGTTAACGGCCTTCTCCCAGAGGTTAAATATCTAATTTCAGCTCACTCACAATTAAATGATCAAATATTAAAAGTTCTCCATAGAAACTCTATAGAAATAGTATCTCCAAATTTTATGAATACGAGAACTGTAAATGATATAAGATTCATTTCCAAGGAACCTCTAAAAGATGAGGTTCAAGATACTGAGATAAATCCTGAAGACACCGTATTTGAAAAGGCCAATATGGCAGAATTATTACATGAAAACGTTAATCATCTTACAGATATCAAAAATGAAATTGAAAAAATTGAAAAAGAAATGAATTCCACCCCTGATAAATTTAGAGAAAAGATGTTTCAGGATAGATTAATTATTCTGAAGAAAGAGGAAGCAGAGTTAAATAGGGATATTGAAATAAAGAAGGAAGCTTTAAATAGTGAAGATAAATAATTATTGAGAAGGACTATTATCTTTTTTAGTTTTTTTAACCTAAATAATCAAAAAGATGCCCTGGGGCATCTTTTTTTTAAACAAATAAATTTATAAGTAAAGATGTCAGTATAAGCATAAATGCTCCTCCAATCCTGGATGATATCTGTGAAAATGGCAGCAGTTCCATCCTATTAGAAGCTGATAATACTGCGATATCTCCTGTTCCACCCATATTTGCCATACATAATCCTGCCGTTATCATTCCTTCGATCATATAAAATCCCAATAAACGACCGACTATTGCAGTACCTAACATAGCACCTACAATAGTTGTAATTACCAGTAATAAATAAGTCAGACTAAATGCACTGATTACTGCTCCTAAATCTGTGTATGCTATCCCGATCCCTACCAAGAGTGCCAGTGTAAAATTTTTCATCACAAACTGGAACCATGTGGTTGCTGCTTCCTCATGTTCTCTCTTTAAAATACCTGTCAATTTGGCAAAAGCTACCGATAAAATCATAAGTGCATAGGGATGCAGCGGTATATACCTTCCTAAAAATTTTCCCAATACATAAAAGGTCGTGGCTATCAGCAACCCTTTTCCTAAGGATAGATAATCTACCTTTAATTCCTTTTCCTCTTCTATCCCTACATCATCCTGCCCCTTCAATAACTTTCCGTCACCAGAAAATTTATTATATTTTTTCCCTAATTTATTTAATATTCCTGCACAGACTATAGCCACTGCATTACCCAGTGCTACTGCCGGAACCATTATAGACAGAAGCTGCGTCGGATCCTGATCCATGGCTTTACCAAAGATTTGAGCCAAAGGTACTGCTCCTGCTCCCATTCCACCACCCATTATCGGGATAGCTATATAAAATACTGCATTGACAAATCCGTAGCCCATCAATGCTCCTACTGCCCCGGTCATCAGGATCGATACAACTACTCCCCCTATTATTACCGGAAGATATTTTAATCCAGCCTTTATCAGTAGTTTCGTGTCCATTCCCAAAATACTACCTGTTATGAGAGCCGCTATATAAAAATTTAGAAATCCTCCGCTCTTCATAAAGGTCGCTGAAGAACTAACCACCGTTTCCGGTAAAATATTATATGTAACTAATGCCGCTGCTGCAAATATTGCTACTATCGGCCCGCCGCCAAAATAATCCTTTATAATAGGGGTTCTGTTCCCTATCTCATTGAGCAGTACTCCCGTTATCAGTAAAAAAGGAATCACTCCCTCCATCCCCTTTGGAAGTGCTCCTGTAAATGCAGCTCCCATTATTATCAGTGCCACAGGTATAAAATATTTCATTTCCAGACCTAATAATTTAAATTTACTCTCTATCTTACCCTGTAATAAAACTTCTGTTTTCATCTTATTTCCTCCTGTTTCATTTTTGTCTTTTTTTTCTATATCTGTAGTATATTCCTCATTTCCGTATAAAGATATAAAACAAAATTAAAAAAAGAGTTATTAAATTAAAAAAAGATTGCTAATAAATTAGCAATCTTTTTCTGATTTTACAATATTACCTTATACTTATATTCAGGTCGGCCTACACTGCCGTAATATATTGAATTTTCCACCCTTCCCAACTCCATCAGATAATCCAGATATTTTTTTACTGTCACCGTACTTGTATTTAAAATTTCTGAAATTTCCTTGGAGGACCATTCCTTGGAAGGATCCAGCAATAATACTTCCATTATTTTCGTCAAAGTTTTTTCACTGATCCCTTTGACACTGCTTCCCTTAGTTTTATTCCTTAAAAATAATTTATCTACTTCACCTTGATTTAAAACTTCCTTCCCTGAAATATTAGCTTTTTTATTTAAATATCTCCCCAAAGAATCCTTTAACCGGTTAAAATCAAAGGGTTTTATGAGGTAGTCTATAGCTCCTAATTTAAATGCCCTCTCTATCTCAGCAGTATTATTGGATGCTGTCAGAAAAATAACTTCTGCACCAACTTTTTTCTTTCTTATGGTTTCTAAAGTTACCAAACCATTGGTATCAGGTAAAAACATATCCAATATTATTAATTCCACCTTATTTTTTTCCAGATATTTAACGGCTTCTTTTCCCTCTTTGAAGGTTTTGACTACCCGAAATTCTCCTACAGAATTTATTATCTTCTCCGTTATCATACTTACCATGGGATCATCTTCTATAATAACTACATCTATCATAACTTCCCCTCCTTACTGAGTTCCACACAAAATGTTTTATTGTTTTTCCGGCTCTTAATATTCATACTGCCTCTATATATCTCCACAAGATTTTTAATGAGCGCCAGTCCGGACCCGCGTCCCTCACCCTTGGAGGAATAACCCATATTAAATATTTTTTCCATCTCATAGGTGTCTATACCCCGGCCGCTGTCTGTAACCTCTACCCTCAATTTACTCTCATCTTCAAAAAAATTAACCTGAATCTTCTTTTCCGCACTGTTTTCACAGGCTTCCCTTGCATTTTCCAACAGATTCCCGATTATCACAACCAAATCATTGGTATCTATCCCACCATGGGTTTTATCCAGTTTCGCTTTTTCATCTACCTTAAAATCTATCCTGTGTTCCTTAGCTAAACTCATCTTTGCCAGGATAAGGGCTTCTATTATGGGGTCTTTTACTCCTACAACATTGTGTTTTTCATTCTCCACTTCATATTCCAGGTAGAGGATATAATCCTTAGCTTTTTCATATTCCTCCAGCTGCAGCAGCCCGGAAACTACATGGATCTTATTCTTAAATTCATGGACATTGGCTCTCATGGAGTTGATTATCTGGCCGACTCCCGTTATCTCCCTGGCCACCCTTTTTACCTCTCCTCCATCCCTCAGGATAAAGATAACATCCAGGATTTTTTTTGTTTTATTTAATTTTATCGCACTTACAAATAATTTTCCGCCTTCTACCATTATCTCCCTGTCGTCAAATCCGGATTGTGTTTTTATCACTGTTTCAAATAACCGTTTGAATATTTCATCATCCTCTGAAGTCAGCATATTTTGAGCTGCTATATTGGTTTTAGTGATTTCTCCCTTATTGTTTATAGTTACTATTCCCTCGTGCATATTGTCAAATATCACTTTTTTTTCAGCATAAAATCTCCCTATTTCCACAGGCTCGTATCCGAAAATTTCTTTTTTTATACTCTCAGCCAGAAAATATGATAAAAAAGCTCCAAATGAAAGGATTATAAAAAATAAAAATATTGACTCAAAAATAAAATTATTTTTCCACTTATCTCTCTCTACCTGGAATTTTCCCACACTTATAAACCCTATCTGTTTCCCTTCATAATCTATAGGTATAAATTTTCTGAGAGACACTCCCTGGGTTCCTCTGGCCATTGAAAAATATGACTTTCCCTCTTCTACAACTGCCTTTTCATCCCCGCCTTTAAAGATTTCACCTATATATTGAGGATCTATATGGGAATATCTCCTGCTCTCCATATCCGCTACAGTTATAAAATCTACATCCTCTAATTCAGACCATATTTTATTGGTATAAGCCTGTATATTTTTGGAATTTTTTTTATATAAATTTTCTATTATAAACGGATCCCGGCTGAGTGTCAGAGCTATATTTCCAAGATTTTTCCGTTCATTCACATTTTCTATCTGAACTCTGGTTTTAAAAAAAATAAAGTGCGTTATAAGCAGTATAACCGTTATCAAAACTACTAAATATATATATATTTTCTTTTCTAACCTCATTTGTCCCCCTTTTTTTTTATTAATCGAACTACCATGATAAAAGTTTAGCATATTTTTTCTATTTTCTTAAAGGATTTTTTCATCTATGGTAAATATATAATTAGAGAGTAAGTAGAAAGAGAACGATAAATGAAATATATATATTTCAGATAGATGAGAAGGGAGGGAAGGAGATGCCGGAAATATTCAATAATGAAGTTTTAAAGCATATGAAAGAAGAGCTGAATAAAATAAAAAATCCAATTAAAATTATTACCTTTGTGGAAAGTGGGAAACCTCTGTGTGATGAGGTAGTCACTATGATGATGCAGTTAGCCCAATTGAATAATAAGATACAATTTATAGAATATGATTTAATTAAAAACTCTGATTTAGCTGAAAAATATAGAATTGATAAGGTTCCGGGAACTACCATTTTGGCAGAAGATCAGCCTACCGGAATTAAATTTTATGGAATTCCCACCGGGCATGAGATAAATTCACTTTTATTTGCCATCCTGGAAAGTTCTGGATTGGCAGTTCCGTTGGAAAGCAAATTAGAAGATGCTATTAAACAGATCAATAAAAAAATAAATATCAAAGTATTTGTAAGTTTACAATGCCCCCACTGCCCCAAGGCAGTTATGACAGCTTTTAAAATAGCTCAATTAAATGAAAATATTGACGCTGAGATGATACAGACCAACCTATACAGTGATCTTTCCAATGAATTTGGGATAAGTTCTGTCCCTAGGATTTTTTTCAATGACAAAGATGACCTGTTAGGGGTACAGCCCATAGATATGTTTATTGAAAAATTAAAAAATATATAAGTTGAAAGTTCTAGAGATCAAAAAAATCCCTGAAAATCAGGGATTTTTTCATCTCCCCTCCTGGGGCTCTTATTTAGTGATTTTAACTATCTTCTTTTTTCCTGCTCTTACTATCATTCCAGCCTCTATCTTTATCATTGCTTTTACATCTTTAACTGCCACATCATTTACCTTAAATCCACCCTGAGTGATGAGTCTTCTGGCATCAGAAGTTCCCTTAAAGAAGTTTAACTTTTTAACCAACAGGTCGATTGCTCCTACTTCATCTTCATCTATCTTTACCTCTGGGAGGTCTACATCCATATTTCTCTTGGAGAATACATTTTCAAACCAGTCATAGGCCTTTCTTCCCTCTTCCTCATTGTGGTAGATAGTTACAATCTCTGCACCCAATCTTTTTTTACAATCCATAGGATGGATACTGCCATCGGCTACTCCTGCCTTTAATCTTCCAACCTCTTCCATGGGAACATCTGTAGCTACCTCATAGTAGTTCCACATAAGGTCGTCTGAGATAGACATTACTTTTCCAAACATATCGTTGGGAGCTTCTGTTATCCCGATATAGTTATTAAGTGATTTAGACATCTTTTCTACTCCGTCTAACCCCTCTAAGATAGGCATCATCATACATACTTGCGGTTCTGTTCCTGCATTTCTCTGCAGATCTCTACCTCTCAATAAATTAAATGTCTGCTCAGTTGCTCCTAATTCTACATCGGCATCTATTGCTACGGAGTCATATCCCTGTAAGATCGGGTACATAAATTCTACCAGTGATACAGGTTTTCCTGCTGCTAATCTTTTGGAAAAATCATCCCTTTGAATCATCTGTGCCACTGTAAATTGAGATAATAATTTCAATACATCTTCTAATTTTAATTTTTCCAGCCAGTCACCGTTATACACAACCTCTGTTTTTTCCATATCTAAGATCAGCTTTAACTGGTCTAAATATGTCTGGATATTCTTTGTGATATCTTCAGAAGACAGCATTGGCCTGGTTTCAGATTTTCCTGTAGGATCTCCTATCCTGGCTGTAAATGTTCCGATTAAAAATTTTACCCTGTGTCCCAGATCTTGAAACTGCTTTAACTTTCTAAGGGGTACTGCGTGACCTATGTGTAAGTCTGAACCAGTCGGGTCTATCCCTAATTTTACGATTAACGGGGTATTTGTCTCCAGTGATTTCTTTAATTTTTTTTCTAATTCCTTCTCAGAAATTAATTCCTCTACTCCCCTTTTTAATATATTTAACTGTCTTTGCACCTCTACATTGATATCCATAATTGATCTCCTTTTATATACATAATTTTTATTTTTTATAAAAAAAAGCTCACAGATTATATCTGCAAGCTTTAAAAAGTTTAATTCAGATACAACCCCTATTAGTATACTATAAAATGGGCTGTAATATCTCTACACAGTCCCTCAATTAATAATAGTAATAATAAGTTTGGTTGTCTTCAAATTTCATATCTTTCTCCTAATTTCTTAGTCTATATTTACTTGATTATAACATAATAAGTTTTTTTTTTAAAGCAGTTAAGTTAAATTTTATATTTTTAAAGTGAATAAAAATATAAGTTATTCAGCTAAAACAGCTGTTTTTTTCTCCGGCAGCTCTACCTTTGATACCACTGTTCCTGTGAGTAATATGATAATTCCTATCACATTCACAACAAACAGATACTCCCCCAGGAAAAAGTGCCCTATAATGGCAGCAGTTGGAAGTTCCACCAGACTCATTATTCCAGCCTTTGTAGGTGTAGTAAATTTCAACGCAAAAGAATAAAAAGTACAGGATAAAACCGTGGGAACTATTCCCAATATCACAGATATCCCTACCATTTTTAAACTGAGTGCTCCCAATAATATTTCCATATCCAGCATGGAAAATACGTATACAGCTCCCACTAAAAAACTATACATAAGGATCCCTGTGAGATTGCATTTTTCAGGTATTCTCTTAGTCAGTATAGGGAAAAATCCGTATGCCAGTGCCGATATCAAACCTATCAAAAGACCAATCCCGTTAGCCTGCAGAGCAGATACGTCTCCTCCAGCCACCACAAGAAATGCCCCGTAAAATGCCAGACTCAGGGCTAACCCCTTGAAGAGAGTAAGTTTTTCATTAAAAAATATTCTCGACAATATCGCTGTAAAAAGCGGTCCTAAACACACCATCATTACCCCAACTGTGGTAGATGTCATAGATATACATTTATATATTGCCAAACTCATGGTACCCTGGGTTATTACCCCTATTAACATAGAATGTTTCAACCCTTCTCTTCCTACTTTCAGCTTTTTTCTGTCTGTAACTAAATAAAATACAAACATCGATAAAAAAGCAAATAATAGCCTCAAAAAAGCTATTTCAAATGGTCCAACCCCTGTTTCTCCTAAATAATGTGAGATAATCCCAAGAGTTCCCCACGTTACCCCTGCTAAAAATGCAAGTCCATACCCCTTATGTTCCACCTTAATCCCCCTCTAATAATTTAACATATCAAACCATTATAGAACATCTTCTAGAATCATTCAATATAATTATGTTCCCCTTATATTCAAATTTATAACTATGTTAATCCAGTATATATATTTAATATATACCGAGTGTATATTTAACGTATATTTAACGTCTATTGAATTATCCTCCCAGGGTCTTCTAAAATATATAAAGAAAAACCCCTGAAAATTCAAAGGTTTTTGTGTTAACATTTTTAAAATTTAATTTTTTATTTTTTCTATTATCTAAAGTTTATTTTATTATAGAGGTTAAAACCTTCTTGATATTTAATGAGAATTTTTTTATTTTTTTCATTTCCAATTTAGGAGAGAACTCTATAGTTAGTTTTGTAAAAACAGTTATGAGTACTGCTGGGATCAGCCAGGCAAACCCATTTTCTCCAAATGGTATACGATTAAAGATATTTTCAATTTCAGGGGAAACAGTATATTTATTTATTACTTCAAGGATACTAAAAAATAACGTTGTATATACACTGCCTTTAAAAATTAATTTTTCTTTCACTTTAAAAATATTTAAAGTTATCAATACTATCGTCACAGGATAAAGTAACGTAAGGATAGGGATAGCTATCTTCACTATAAAACCAACCCCTGTGGCTGCCAGTATTGCCGATACCACACAAATAACTATAGCTGTAATTTTGTAAGACACATTTAATTGCTCCGAAAAAAAATCAGATGTTATAGCAACCAAGGCTATGGAAGTTGTCAAACATGCAACCGTCACACAGAGTCCCAAAGCCACCGTTCCGAATTTACCCAGAGTAGAGACTGCAAGATGCATAGTCAAAGCAGATCTGCTTAATGTGTTTCCATCTCCATTTACCATAGATCCCAGATATAACAATCCTCCATATACTAAAGCCATGCCTAAGCCTGCTACCAATCCTGATTTCATAATCATAGATCTTTGAACTTTTTTATCAACATACCCGCTTTCCTTGAGACCTTTGATAATTATAGTTCCCAAAAGAACTGAACTTATGGCATCCATAGTCTGATACCCGCCTAAAAAGCCATAAGAAAACGCACTTTCTTCTATGGTTTTTTCCCCTGCTACTCCTATTTTAAATAAAACTCCCTTTATTATTATAACCGCTAATATTGCCAAAATTATCGGCGTTAAATATTTACCTATTATATTTATTAATTTAGTAGGTTTTATTACCAACATAAGCACAACCAGAAAATATAGAGATGATACCAGCAATGAGTTTATATTCCCAAAATTAGGAACTATTCCCATCTCATAAACTGTAGCTCCAGTCCTTGGAATTCCAAGCATTGGTCCTATAGCTGTAATTAAAAGCATAAAATACACTTTATTAAATTTCTCCGATACTTTTACTGCAAAATTATCTATATCTCCAACCTGACTAAAAGCTAATAAACCACAGACAGGCAGACATATCCCTGTTGTAAAAAATCCCATAGCCGCTTTTAACCACTCTTTTCCAGATACCATTCCTATTTCCGGGGGAAAAATTAAATTTCCTGCTCCAAAAAACATGGCAAATATCGCCAAACCAAATATAAATACATCTTTGTTTTTCATAAATCACTCCCTATTTTTTTTATTTTCCCGTTTCCATTTTTTTCATTTTAACAACCTCTGAAAATACAGATATTCTTTTTTAGATCTTTTCTAACTTTTTCAAAATAAAAAGATTAAATTCAGAACATATATATATAAATATAGTACTTTAATTATATACACTTAAATTTCACTTAAATCAACAATTGATCATTTTTTATCAATCTATTATCAACTTTTTTCACAATTTATTTACGTATATTGAAATTATTTTTCTATTATTTTTTATTAAGTTATTTTTTTAACAATATCATAAGAAAAACTACGAACTTTAGTCCAGAAAACAGGAAAATATTATACCATATTTATAGACAAAAAGTGCGTCATTTCGGCATTGAGCAAATTTAATAATAGAATGTTCTGATAAAAATACCCTTTCTGAAAATATCAGCCATTGATTATTTTGATAGAATCCTATAGAATATTAATTATATTAAAAATTATGGAGGAACTATGGAAATTTTATTGATCGGATTAGGAATGTTTATAGCCGGATTTATCGACTCTATCGCTGGAGGAGGAGGACTAATCAGTACCCCTACACTGCTTTTAGTCGGCCTTCCACCCCATCTTGCTCTAGGTACAAATAAGCTGGCTGCCTCTGCCGGAACACTGGTCAGCAGCCACGAATTTTTTAAGAGTAATAAATTAAATTTTAAATTACTCAAGCTTATGATTCCCTTTGCATTTATAGGAGCAGTTATTGGTGTAAGTGCCCTGCAATTTATTACCCCTGATATCTTAAAGGTGCTGATCCCTTTTATGATTTTTGGAGTAGCCATCTACACTATTATTTCTAAAAAAGTAGGGATGATAAATTCCTTTGACGGGTTTACTCCTAAAAATAAATTTTTAGGTAAGATTTTAACTTCTATTTTGGGATTTTACGACGGCTTCTTTGGCCCCGGTACGGGAACATTTTTTATGTTTGGTTTAGTCAAAATTTTTAAATTTGATTTCACAGCTGCCACTGCCAATACCAAGGTGTTAAATTTAACCACTGGTTTTGCTGCTCTCCTTACTTTTTTATACCATGGACAAGTGGATCTTAGGTACGGGCTTATCTCTACAGTATTTATGATCTTAGGTTCTAAACTAGGTAGTAAAATGGCTGTAAAAAATGGAGCTAAATTTATAAAGCCTATCTTTATCGTTATGTCCTTGGTCATGGCCGGCAATATGATTATCTGATAAAATTAGAGTATATATATAAAAAAGACCTCTGAAATTTCAGAGGTCTTTTCTATATAAATAACTTAATAAAATTACTTAGTTTCTTCGATTAATTTATTCATCTCTTCGATTACAACATCAGCATTTAATCCGTGTGACGCGATTCCTTCTCCTAAGCTCTCACCTGAGGCTACCATACAACCTACTCACCCAAGTCCGTATCTTTGGAACACTTGAACTATTACTGGATACTGTTGTACAGCTTCTAATATATTCATATCTTTATTTACCATTTTAACTCCTCCCATAAATCAATATTATATTCTCTTAATATATGAATTATATATTATCATAGTAAACTTGTCAAGATTAATTAACACTATTTAATAAATCATGGATCCTTACCATACCTATTAATTTCTGCCCCTCTAACACAGGTAAAACCGAAATCTGGCTATCCCTGTTTTCCATTAGTTCCAATGCATCTACGGCCATCTTTTCAGCTTGAATATAGGTAAATTTAGAGATCATGATATCTTTAGCTTTATAGGTGAAAAATTCCTCTTTATTTCCCAATGCCCTTCTGATATCTCCCTCTGTTATTATTCCTGTCATCATCCCGTCTTCCAATACACAGACAGCTCCTAATTTTTTCTTTGTCATAGTCACCAATATCTCATCTATACCGGTATTTTTTCCTACAACTGCAAGGTCGGATCCGCTATGCATTACATCTTTTACCTTCATGAGCAGTCTTCTCCCCAGGCTGCCTCCCGGATGATATACAGCAAAGTTTTCCGGTTTGAAGTTTCTGAGTTTAATAAGTACCGATGCTAAAGCATCTCCCATAACCATAGTAGCTGTAGTAGAGCAGGTAGGAGCTATATTCATAGGACAGGCTTCCCTTTCAACACCTATATCCAGTATTTCATTGGCTTCCATTCCTAATTTCGAATTTTTGTTTCCAGTCATGGCTATTAATTTTGCACCTATTTTTTTTATTGATGGGATTATCGATACCACTTCATCACTGTTTCCTGAGTTTGAGATAGCTATTACCACATCTTCTCTGTGTACCATCCCAAGGTCTCCATGAAGACCTTCAGCTGAGTTCATAAATACTGTCAATGTTCCTGTAGAAGCCAGGGTAGCGGCTATTTTTTTTCCTACTATCCCGGATTTTCCGATTCCTGTAACAACAACCTTTCCCCTGCACTCCATGATCAGCCTGGCTGTTCTCTCTATTTCTTTTCCTATCTTATCCCTTACTTTTTTCAATTCCTCTATTTCAACATCAAATATTTCCTGAGCGTATTTCTTTATATCCATGATTCCCCCTGTGGTTTTTTACTATTATATCATTTTTTTTTAGTTTATTCATCTATAAAAAAAGAGGATTAAAATATTCACCGAATATTTTAATCCTCCAATAAACTTATACTTGATCTATACAAGCTACCGGGCACACTCCTGCACATGCTCCACAGTCGATACACGCATCTTCATCTATCAATCTTTTGCCGTCTTCTACCTCTGAAATACAAGTTACCGGGCATATATCTTCACATGCTCCACATGAAATACACTCATCTTTTTTTATTCTATGCGACATCTTATCTCCTCCTGATTACTTATTATTAATTTTGATATCTTTTGTATAAATTTTATTTCAATTCTTTCCATGTAAATCTAATTCCACCATCAGATTTTACATAATATTCAATATTATTTTTATGGAGAATTTTTAATAGTTCTTCTCTATCTAATTCATACAATTTTTCAACTATTTTTGCTTGATTATTAAATTTAGATACTGTTACACTATTATAATCTTTGAATTTTTCTTCTCCGAGTTCTAATAATTTATTAATTTCTTTTAAATAAGATAAAGTTAAACCTTTGTAATGTAATAATTCATCAAATACTTTTAATTCATTAAGTTCTCTTATTGCTTCATCTATTTTTAGTATATTATACGAAAAATTATAACTCCCAGATTTTTTTATTTCATTAGCTAATTCTTTTTGAGCTGTTGCTCCTACTTTTGTTAAAATTACAATTTTAGACATTCTATCTGCTAATATATCACCTTTTGAATGAGTTCTACTTGAAAAGACATTTAATGAATGTGAAGTATTTTTATTAGTTATTTCAAAAAATATAAAACCAAATATTACTATTAAAATAAACATTATTTGTCTAAAAGTAATTCTAATGCTTTTATCCATCTTTCCTCCTAATCACTTATTAAATGATATAACTATTTTCAGTATACCCTATAAAATTAGGATATTAAAATAATATTTTATTTTACTTCCTTTATATAGATCTTTCCCGACAATTCCTCAATCCTGGTTTTTCTGGTTCCAAAATAATCTTTGTCGGTAGCCTCATAATCTACCTTATATTCTTTTCCGTCTGGGCTTTTCATCTCTAAAGTTATATAGTATCCGTATTTACCGCTTCCAGCAGGTTTTATTTTCTCATCCCATTCTTTTTGATAGTCGACCCCATAGGTCACCGGTAATTTAGAGAGGTTATATGTATATTCATTCAACAGAGTCCCGCTGACATCGGCCGCATATAGGTCATATCCCCATAATTTAAAAGTTATTTCCGAACTGTCCCCTAATTCCAACTCCCCTATACTGTCTATGGTAACCTGAATTATTTGCCCGGTAAAAACCAACCTTTCAGTTCTTTCATCAACTTTACTGCAGCCTATAAAGGTTAAAACCATCAATATCACAAGTATTTTTTTCACCCTATCACTCCTCCCCCTACCAGGTATTTACCGTAATACAGGACCATATGCTGCCCCTTGGCATTCTGCGGATTTTTCTCTTCATATTCAAAATATATCCTGTCTTCCCTTCCAGGTTCGGATATTCTTTTTAACTTTCCCATGGATCCATGACTGGAGAATCTTGGTCTCCCCATGAGTTCTACCTCCAACAATTTATCTATCTCAACCACAAACTTATAATCTATCAGCTCGACCTCCTTCATAAAAAGTTTATCGTAGTCTCCCAAAAGGATCTCGTTTTTAGAAGGTCTTATATCCAGTATAAAATAGGGTCTGGGTTTTTTTAAATTTAAACCCCTTCTCTGCCCGATGGTATAGAGCTGGTATCCATCATGAGTTCCCATTATGTTTCCATCTTCGTCTACAAAGTTGCCCTTTTCTATCTTATCTTTTAATTTCTCCTGCAGGTATTTTTTATACCCCTCTGGGGCAAAACATATCCCCTGGCTGTCTTTCTTATTATGAGTTACCAATCCTATTTTTTTGGCCATCTCCCTGACCTCTGTTTTAGTAAAGTTATACAGGGGAAATTTCATCCTTTTGAGGGTGCTCTCATCCAATCTATACAGCATATAGGTCTGGTCTTTACGTATATCTGCTGCATTCTTCAGGAGATATTTATCCATTTCTGGAGAATATTCCAAATTACAGTAATGTCCTGTGGCTATATATTTTGCTCCCACCGAGTCTGCATAGTCTATCAGACTCTTCATCTTTATCCTCTCATCGCATACTACACAGGGGGAAGGGGTTGTGCCGCTGCTATATCCCTCTAAAAAATTCTTAACTACTATCTTTTCAAAATCTTCCGACACATCTAAAACTATGTGTTTTATTCCTAATGTATCGGCCACTTTTTTAGCTTCTCCTATCTCTCCCTGGGAGTTTTTATCCACCTGCAGAGTTACTGCTGTTACCTCATACCCCTCTTCTTTCAA
This sequence comes from Psychrilyobacter piezotolerans, assembly GCF_003391055.1. Classification (NCBI taxonomy): domain Bacteria; kingdom Fusobacteriati; phylum Fusobacteriota; class Fusobacteriia; order Fusobacteriales; family Fusobacteriaceae; genus Psychrilyobacter; species Psychrilyobacter piezotolerans. The sequence goes on along the minus strand of NZ_QUAJ01000015.1, from coordinate 39,742 downwards.
AATATATGACGTTACTGAGGAGTCCACTCCCCCGCTTAATCCGACGATTACTTTTTCCATTTTTTTCTTCTCCTTTTTTCGCAATATCCTATGTTTACAAAGTATACTAATATCTCAAGATTCTTAGATTATGTAATAATCTCTAGAAGTCTTGGTGATGCCACTGACTGGTAGTATATTGGTGATGCCCTTTACGGGTATTATTTTGTCACAGATTTACATCATTTTTTATCTTTTTCTTCCATATACCTTTCAATATTCCTATCCAAACTATCCTGAAACTCCGTCATTAACGTTCTTTTCAATTCTTCATATTTTTCCGGGGAGATATCCCCATTTATATTCTTTTTCTGTAAATTTTCTTTTTCTATTCTTTCCTGTTCTTCCTTTATATTCAAATTAGAACTAAATACAATCCCCAGGGAAAAACTCAGGAGTAAAACACCCATGACACTCTCTAATATTGTCAATGCCTGGGCAGCCAGAGATATGGGAACTATTTCTCCATAACCTACACTGGTTAAGGTTATAAAACTAAAATACATTCCCCTGAAATATAAGCCTTTTGCTCCCAGACCTTCCAGTATCATACCCCCTAAGGCATTTGGATTATTTTCTATCAGCAATATATACAAAAAACCAAAAATTATTCCCAGTGTTATATAGGTTAAAAAGACTATTCCGATATCATTACTCTTACCTCTCCTCCTGCCGGATAAAATATCCACAAATACATATTTGAATATAAATAACTGAGAGATCAATAAAAATATTAAGTTTAATATTATTATCCATTTCAATGATGTCAAACTATCTCTGGTTAGACCTAACTTCCCCACCATTCCTTCTTCAAAGGCAAAGCTCATCCATATGGGCAGGATTATTAAATAATAGAAGATAAACCCCATAAAGAATATCGGTCTTTTTTTAGCCACTCTGAATTTAAACAAAAAATAGGTTATTGGAATCAAATTCATAAATATAGCCAAACTATAATACATTTTAACTTTCAAGTTTTCATCTATACTTGCATCTATCCTCAGAGTATTTCCCAAAATAATGGAAATAATCAGGAGAATTACTGTATTCATAAGTCCTTTTTTCATTTTTTTCCTCACCATAGTCTCCCTCTATAATTTAATATGGACCTCTCCTACCATAAATTCTTTTATTCCATCCACAGTTTCTACCTCTAATTTACCATTTTTCAGAATTTTTCTTCCTATGCCGGATACCTTATTACCTAAAAACTCTACCTCTATCTCCCTGTTCAGAAGGTGATTTTTTTCATTTATCTCGTATAAAATTTCATTCCACTCTCCCCTGAGATATCTATTCCAATATTTTTTAAATGAATCCATAATTATTTTTATGGTGTTTACGACCTCATACTCATCCTCCGTTACACTTTTTAAAGAGATCCCGTTTTTAGATTCTCCTAAAAATTCTAAATTATTTATATTTATCCCTATTCCTATAATAAAAAAATCTCCTACTTTTTCTACCAGGATCCCGGATAATTTTTTGTCGCATAAATAGATATCGTTGGTCCATTTAAATTTATAGTTTAATTTTACCACAGTTTTCAACCCCTTTAATAAGGCGATACCCGCGATCAGCGGCAGTTTGCTGTATTCTTCCATACTTAGGTTTGGGTCTTCCTTCAAGGCGAAGCTGAACAGTCCTGCTCCTGGAGGAGATACCCAAAGGTTTCCCCTCCTTCCCCGCCCGGAAGTTTGAATGTCTGCTATAACCAGATCCCACTCTTTTTTATCCTTTTTTTCCTTCAGATAGTCATTGGTAGATCCCAGCTTATCAAAGTGAAATATTCTCATCCTTTTCCTCCTAGATTTTAACAAAATCTTAAAAGGACACTATTTATAGTGTCCTTAGTTTTTTTTTTGACCATTACTTTATCTTTAGGGGAAAGATAAAAACATCCCTCTCCTCTTTATTGTCATCTAATTGTCTCTCTATTACGGGACTCGAAACCAGCTCCACCTCTCCCTTGTAGATATATTTTTTATCTTCATATAATTCTAACAGATGAAGGGCAAACCCCTCCCCTTTGGCATTTAAGATAGATTTATTCTGTCTTTTCATCTCCTGATCACCTTTTTTACCCATCCCGGTAAAATAAAGGATATCTCCATCCTTTCTGTGTTTATACGAGCAGTTATTAAATTTAGCCAGCAGAACTATGGTATTAGTTTTCTTACTCTTTCTGACTCCCCCCTGGTTTGAACACAGAAAAGTCTCTGCTATCTCCTTGTTTTCTAAAACTTGATCTATCTTTAAATCTTTTATTAACATCTTATACTCCTTTTATTATCGACAAATTCTTTTATTTATGTCCATTAGTGTAATTCGTGGTTAATTTTTTTCTATTAGTAAATTGCCCAGGATCTCAGGGGTCATCTTATTATAGATCTCACTGCCTATCTTCACATTGGGTCCCTTCCCGCACTGACCGAAACATCTCTGGGTCATCAATCTGTATTTCCCGTCAGGAGTTATTTCATCTACTTCTACCCCTAAAAGCTTTTTAGCTTCCTCCAGTATCTTCCCGCTTCCATTGTTTTTACAAGCTGTATGGGTGCAGACCTTCACCTCTATAATTTGTTTCCCCTCGGTCTTCAGGTGGGGATAGAATTTAATTGTATTCTCAATAGAAAAATCAAATTTATCCATCTTCTCTGCAACAAATTTTATCATATCTTTAGATATACAGCCCTCTGAATTTTGAATGAATTCCAACACTTCCAATTCATTATTTTTATCCTCTAAATTTTCTATAATTTTTTCGATCTCTTCATATATATCCATATTTTCTCCTTTTCTTAATCTGTAGCCCCGCCGGTTCCGTCTATATCTGTGGCTCCTCCGGTTCCATCTGTGTATGTATCGGTAGCCCCTCCACTTCCATCTATGTCGGAATAACCTTTACCAAAGAGTCTTTCATGAGTTTGCAGGATTTTTTTAAAGGTCCTGTGCAGATTTTTAGAGGTATATGTAGCCCCTAAAAAACCATCAACTTCTTTATTGAACTTATAACTGCTGTCCCTTCCTATCCACTGATTCTGCCAGCAGGAAGAAGAGATCTGGTCTCCCAATCTCCACGTTTCCTTTTCATGAGTTATTGTCAGCCCTTTTATCTTATGTTCTGTATCTACAGCCAGATCAAAACCTATCCTTTCTTTTCCGTATCCCTTGGAGTCTCCCACAACATAAGTTCCTATATCCATTTCATCTCTTTTTAAGGGATAATAGATAAATCCATCCTCAATTATTTTGTCCTCAAATTCCACATCACTTCCGAAATATTTTCTTAAATTTGTATAATTTATCCCCTTGGGAATAATCTCTTTATTTTTATAGGTGACTAGATAAAATCCTCCCATTATAAATAAACTGCTGATTAAAATCAATTTTACAAGTTTAAGATAGGGATAGGATTTGGCAAAAACCCTGTTTGGAGTATATCTATTGATTATGGGAACCATTAAATTTGCTCCTAATATCCCCATGGTTATCCCTGTGGGCTGACTGGTAAATTCCGTTATCCCGAAAATAAAGATTCCCATCAATACCAGATAAAAACCATATCCCAGCCTTGTATAGGGGCTGGTAACCGGATCGGTAACTATAAATACCGAAGCAAATAATCCGCCCCCTATGATCATATTTAAAAATGGATTAGGAGACACAAAACTGTTCAATACATATATTGTTCCCAATAAGATTACAGGTCCCTCCCACTTTATGGATTTTTTACAGACCAGATAAACATACCCTAAAAAAACTGCAATTATAGAGCTTTCTCCGATACTTCCCAGCCTGTTTCCCAGGATTAAATTCCTGTAAAATAAAGGTTCTCCCAGGTCACCTATGATTTCAGAGAGCCCCCCATATTTTATAATAGGGTAGAGGGACACCCCGGCAGTTCCATCAAAGTTATTTACCTGATAGAGGTACATGGGAAATACTATCATTAAAAATAACCTTCCCAGGATTGCCGGATTAAATAAATTTTTCCCCAGCCCTCCCAAGATATGTTTACTTGAAATGGCTATAACCCCTCCTATTCCTGCTACATAAAATGGAGTTGTGGACGGCAGAGAGAGGGCCAGGATCAGCCCGGCTATTATCCCGCTGCCATCGTGAGTCCTCTCTTTTTTTATATTTTGCCAAAAAATTTCAGTAAAAAATGAAAATATTACCGTACTTAACAGGATCTTTACCGCTGCTGTTCCATAAAAATAGATACTCACTGCCATACATGGAAGGAGGGCTATCCCCACTTCTCTCATGAGATTTTGAGTTGTGTTCTTTGAACTAATATAAGGAGCTGTCTTAGTCATCTCTATCCCTTCCCTTTTCCAGTCCTAAAAATATAGCCTCCATCAGAGGAACCTGGCTGGGACATATATATTCACAATTGCCGCATTTTATACAGGAAGACAGGGAAAATTCTTTTTCCATCTGATGATACTTCCCTTTTTTTGCCAGCCTGTCATATTCCAAGGGGAGAAGCCCCATGGGGCATACGTCTACACACCTTCCGCACCTTATACAAGGTAATTTAGGAGGAAATTTTTCCTTTCCTAAGGCCAAAATACCGTTCATTCCCTTGGAAGTGACCTCTGTTTCTCCTATCTCTCGGCCCATCATAGGCCCGCAGGCTATGATTTTATCCACTATATCTTCCTTAACTCCTACATAATTTAAAACATCTTTTACCGGAGTTCCTATGGGAATAGATAGGTTTTTAGGGTTTTCTATCCCTTCCCCGGATACTGTGACTATACGTTCGACTATTGGAGTTCCATAGGTTACTCCCCTGTAGATAGCCAAAATAGTACCAACATTTAAAGTGACAGCCTCTATCTCCATGGGAAAAGATTTTATCTCCTTTTTCAATAAAGCTTTTATAAGCTGTTTTTCTGCCCCCTGGGGATATATGGTGGGTAATTTTTGTACCCTGATCCTGGAATATCCTTTGACAGCCTGTTCCATTTTTTCAATGGCCACAACTTTATTTTCCTCTATCCCTATTATCCCTTCTTCCATGTCAAATGTCGTCATAAGAATTTCTATTCCATCTAATATTTCATACGTACTCTCGATCATTACTCTATTATCAGCGTTTAAATAGGGCTCACATTCAACACCATTTATTATGATGGTTTTCAACTTTCCTTCCAGTTTAATATGGGTAGGAAAGGTAGCTCCTCCGAGACCTACTATCCCCAGATCATCCACTAATTCCTGGAGTTTTTCAGGAGTAAAATTTCGAAGACCCTTTCTTTCAAATTCTTCCCCTGAAAAATCATTTTCTATAGTTATCTCTTCTGCTTCCCGTCCCCTTATATTAATTTTTTTTATCTGGGTAATTTTCCCGGAACAGGGAGAGTGAATAAAAGCAGAAAATTTTACCTGAGCCTTTCCTATCTTTTGATATTTTTTTACGTGATCCCCTACCTTGACCATGACAGCAGCAGGGACACCTATATGCTGAAGGGTAGTTACTCTGTAGGTCCCCACCTCCGGCATCTTTTCAATTTTTTTTTCAGAAGTTATTTCTTTCTCTCCAGGGTGGATTCCCCCTCTAAAAAATATAGGTTTAAAAAACATGGCTCCCCCCTAAATCTATAGTTTCATCCTGTACTTTCCTGCCTCTCCAGATTCTGCCTTCTCCACCAAAAATTCCATCATCTTTTTAAATTTTTTACTGGAACTTGTAGCTCCTGCTACAATATCTATCTCCGGCAGATGAAATGCCGTATCCCTGTTCCCCTTCAATACTGCCATAAGGTTTTTAGGTCCTTCCACTGAAAATTCTTTAAAAGTAACTCCTGATTTAGCCAGCATTTTTTTGTTATATTCCGCATCCTCTGTTACTAAATCTCCCTCTTTATTCACCTTATTGGTGGTAATTTCTACTATCTCACCGTCTTCTACTGTGATACTGGCAGTTGATAACCATCCATAATGATATTTTTCTCCCTGAACAGAATAATATCCGTCCACCAATTGTGCCCCTAGGATAGTCGTTCCCATAACCAGGTATAAAATTATTTTCTTCATAGTTCCCCCTGTTTCTATAATTTAATCTTGTATTCCCCTGTTTCTCCAGACTCTGCCTTTTCCACCAAAAATTTCATCATCTTTTTAAATTTTTTACTGGCACTAGTAGCACCTGCCAGAGTATCTATATAAGGTAATTGAAAATCAACATTTTCCATGGATGATCCTCCCGCCCTATTTCTTTCTTCCAATGAGTCCATAAAATCTTTAGGTACTTTTACCGAAAATTCTTTCATATCCGTTCCTGTTACAGCCCGCATTTGTTTGTTATACTTTTTATTCTTACTGACTAACTTTCCTTTTCTATCTATCAGGTCTGCCGTTACCTTTACTATTTCACCATTTTTTACCTTGATACTGGTAATCGATGCATATCCGTCTGCATAATATTCGGCTTCCTGTACTACATAATACCCATCCACCAATTGTGCTCCTAAAATACTTGTTGCCATAATTAGATATAAAATTATTTTCTTCATAGCTTCCTCCTATTTTATCCTTTACCACAATAAAACCATTCCTCAAATCCACCCATTTTCCCCTTACTGCCCCTCTAAAATAGCAGTTGCAGTTGCATACTCCTTGGAATGAGAGATGCTTAAATTTAATCTCCCATTATATCTTTCACTCAGTTTATCCGACAGATAAACTACGGGTTTCCCTAAATCATCATTTAGTATCTCTATGTCCAGCAGACCGAATTCCCTGACACCAGTTCCAAAGGCTTTTGAGATAGCCTCCTTGGCTGCAAATCTCCCTGCATAACTGGGGTATGGATTTTTTTTCTGCGAGATATATTCTATTTCTTTTTTCGTATATACCTTTTCTAAAAAAGTAGAAGTTCTTTCGATAGCTTTTTTTATCCTGGAAATTTCCACTATGTCCGTTCCTAATCCTATAATCACGGCATTCTCCCTTAATTCTGATTATTTTGCCACCAATCTACACAAATCCTCTTCAATTTTATTAGTGATAATTGGTGTCCATTAGTGGCTAAGTTTTTTTTTATAATTTTAATCTGTGCTAATTTGCGTAATCTACAGGAATATTGAGATTGTAATTTCAAACCATCTCTAATCTCAATTTCCCCCATATAAGTTCTTCCTTTTATCACATCGTAAAATTTATTTTTAGTAAAATAAATTTCTAGTACTCGTGAATCGCGGAAGATGTCCCACAGGACAAAAGGAGTTAGATTCACGTTTCAAATTTTTAATTTTTTTCAAAAATATCTATATTTACATCTACTGTTATCTTCAATTCCGATAAATTAAAAAGTCTTTCCACCCCGTCCTTGGGGCTTTTCCACCTGTAGGGAGTCATATCAAATAAACTTTTTATATCTTTGCCATCTTTTAATTCAGTTTCATATCTGACATTTATCAGTTCTTTATGGCTGTATCCCTCCGTTATATCCTGGGTGGGTCTGTAGTAATCCATCTTCAGCTTATCGTAAACCACCTCTTTAATCTCCACCAGATGGTATTCTCCTGTACTGACAGTTATTAACTTCCCGCCTTTTTTCAACACCCTTTTATACTCTGCAGGATCTATATAACTGAACATACAGATCACATAATCCAGTGATTCGCTGGCAATGGGAAGATTTGATCCGCTCGCTACTATCCATTCAATCCCCTTGTAAGTTCTGGCAGCATGGATAATCCCATCTTTGGATATATCTATTCCTACAATATGGGAACCTGGATTTCCCTCCTCCAGACTGTCCCTCAAAAGATTGGTATAATACCCCTCTCCACATCCTATGTCTAAGATATTTATACCGCTTTTACTTCCTATCTCCTTTTTTATACTTTCATTCAAAGTTTCTGATATTTTTTTATAATAACCCTTCTCCAAAAAGTTTTTCCTTGAGACTATCATCTCCTTATCATCCCCGGGATTTTTACTCCTTTTCTCATTGGACATATGCAGGTTTACATACCCCTGTTTTCCCATATCAAAGGTATGATTATTTTTGCACCTGTAACTTTTTTCAATCCTATTTAACTCACCCTGACATACAGGACACTTTAATATACTCATAATTTTTTACTCCTTTTCTCTTCACCACAAATAACACTTATTATACGAATTTTTAGAGTACAATTCTATAATATTCTAATTTAGGATAGTTCCCAAAATTAACTAATATACCTAATTTATATCCTGTAGCCTTTAAATAATTAAATAACTGTGCTTTATGTTCATTCGATATTTTTTTACTGCTTTTAATTCTAAAATTATTTTTTCATAACAAATAATGTCTGGAATATATTTTTGTACAAGCTAATATTCTTTATAATTTATACATAATTCTTTTTTTGCCATGAATGGTATTTTTTCAATATTTAATTCTATTTCTAAACTTTCCTGATAAACTGCCTCCAAAAAACCACTGCCTAATATATTATAGACATTAAAACAAGCTCCTATTATTTTATAACTTTCATCTTTAAAAATTATATCTTTCATAGTTTCACCTCTTTAATTCGTGCTATTAGGTTAATTCGTGGTAAAAATAAATTTATATCCCATAAATTTTTTTGGCATTTTCCGTAGTGACTCTCACTACTTCCTCATAGGAAATTTCCTTTATCTCAGCTATCTTTCTGGCTATATGTTCCACATAGATAGGATGATTTCTCTTCCCTCTGAATGGTGTAGGAGTCAAATATGGAGAATCAGTTTCTATTACCAGCCTGTCCAAAGGTATCTTTGATACAGCTTCTACAAGTTTTCTGGCATTCTTAAAGGTAATCACTCCTCCCACTCCAAAATAATAATTATCCATAATCTCCACTGCACTTTCATAAGAACCCGGATAGCAATGAACTATTCCCTTTATTTCAGGATATTCTTTCAAAATCTCCAGAGTATCATGGGTAGCATCCCTTGTATGGATAACTACGGGTTTATTTACTCTTTTAGCCAGCTCCAGCTGTCTTCTAAATACTGTTTTCTGCTCCTCTTTTTCATCCTTCATCCAATGGTAATCCAGCCCTATCTCACCTATGGCTACTACCTTGGGATGACCGGCTAACTCCTCCAATTGATCTTCTAATTCATCGTTATATCCCTTTATATCTGTGGGATGAACTCCTACCACGGCATACATAAAATCATGTCTATCTGCCAATTCTATAGATCTTTTAGAAGAATCTAAATCATAACCGATATTCACTGCAAATTCTAAATTTCCTTCTATCTCTTTTAAGATATTCTCCCTATCCTCATCATATCTATCACTGTCTATATGACAGTGTGTATCCGCTAATTTCATCTTTACCTCCAAATTCTAAGCTATTTTTTTACCAGAAATCTTTCTTTGCCGCAGATTGCACAGATTTTTAATTATCAATTAATCTAATCTACGCCGAAAAATTATTTATTTTCACTTTAATTTATTATATCATATAAAGAAAAGACTACTAAATTTAGTAGTCTTAAAATCTATCCTAATAATTCATCTTTTGTGAATGAATATTTTTTCCTGCAGAAATGACACTCTACCTCTAATTCAGGTTTTTCTGTAAATATTTCCTCTAACTCTTCCCTTCTTATTGTAATTAACCCCTTGTAAAACTTGTCTTTATTACAATTACACTCATAAGAGATTTTCTTTTCTTCGTAGATATTATAATCTTCAATCAATGCTAAATCATTTTCCGAATCCATATCTTCATAAATTAATTTTGCTATCCTCTTTAAGCTCATACCGCCTGCTAATAATTCAGTCATTGGTCTCATGGCTTTTATCTTAGCTTCCAACTTTGTAATAAAGTTATCGCTGGCATCCGGTAACAATTGAATCATATATCCCCCGGCATTTTTTACCCTCATATCAGGACCTAATGATACTCCTAACACCACTACCGACGGTGTCTGTTCCGATGTATAGTAATAATAAGCTATATCTTCTCCTATTTCACCATTAACCATTTGTGATACTCCTACATAGGGTTCTTTCAACCCCATATCTTTTATCACAGTTAACGTCCCTCTCCCAACTAAATCTCCAACCTTGGGTATTTCCCCATCTTTTAACTCTAAATCAACTTCTGGATTACTCAGGTAACCTTTTACATTCCCCTTGGCATCATTGGTAACTAACATTTGATTTAATAAACCATCTGTATTCGTTCTTATGGTTAATAAGTCATCTCCCTTCAGAGTTGCACCCATCATAACTGATCCTGTCAATAATCTTCCAAAAGCTTTGATTGCAGTAGGACTGCATTTGTGGATATCCAATGCTTCCTGTACTATATCCTTTGTATCAACTATAAAAAATCTTGCATTTTTACTTGAACCTCTTAATAATTTCCCCATTTTTATCTCCTTTTATTAAACCACTATTAAATCATTTTTTTCCTTTTCACAGATGATTTATCAGCCTTCATTTTTAATTTTCTAAAGGTAATTATATCAGATAATATACTTTTTTTCAATCTGACAAACTTTTGCCTTATATTTTGGCTGCTGAAAAATAAATTATTTTTTTTGCCTGTCTAAAGCCTTTTAATCCTTCAATTCCTACCTTTTGGTAACTATACCACTAAAAAGTGCCTTCTTTTTTTTCTAAAAATTTTAATATATACTAATCCCATGTAAAAAATATTAAAGAATTTTAGGAGGAAACAAAAATGCAAAGATTTACAATACCAAGAGATTTATATTTCGGAGAAGAATCACTCTCACATTTAAACACAATTAAAGGAACTAAGGCTTTTATCGTTATAGGATCAGAGAGATTAATTAAAGATGGAACGGTACCCAGAGCTGCCCAATATTTAAAAACAGCCGGGATAGAGAGTGAATTATTCATAGGAGTAGAAAATGACCCTTCGGTAGCTACTGTTATGAAAGGTGTAGAAGCAATGAATAAATTCCAGCCAGATGTAATAATAGGAATAGGTGGAGGATCACCCATAGATGCTGCCAAAGCTATGTGGATCTTCTATGAACACCCGGCATTCACATTTGAAGAAGCTGCAAAACCATTTAACTTACCGGAACTGAGAAATAAGGCTAAATTCATAGCAGTTCCTACAACAAGTGGTACAGCTACAGAAGTAACATCATTTTCTGTAATCACAGACAATGAGACTAATATCAAATATCCAATTGCAGACTACAACATCACTCCGGATGTAGCCATTGTAGATACGAACTTAGTACAGACAATGCCTAAGGAATTAGTTGCCAATACAGGAATGGATGCATTGACTCATGCACTGGAAGCCTATGTTTCAAAGGCAAGAAATCCATTTACAGATGCACTGGCAATGAAATCTATCCAGATGATCTCAGATACTTTAATAAACTCTTATAACGGCGAAGATTGTGCAAGAAAAGATATGCATATTGCACAAAACTTAGCAGGAATGGCATTCTCAAATGCAATCCTTGGAATAGTTCATTCAATGGCTCATAAGACAGGAAAAGTTTTAAATATTGCCCATGGATTAGCCAATGCAATCTACCTTTCATATGCAATTGAGTTCAATTCAAAAGATAAGGTTGGAAAAACACAATATGCCCATGCAGCCAAAACAATAGGACTGGCCGGGAATAACGAAACTGAGTTAGTGGAATCATTGGTAAACTTAGTTAAAGAATTGAGGGAACAAATGAATATGCCCCATTCATTGAAAGAATTCGGGGTAGAAGAAGAGTTCTTCCTGGCAAACTTAGATGAGATTGCAAGAACATCGGTAGCGGATCCATGTACAGGTACAAACCCAAGAGATATCTCTGTAGAAGAGATGAAGGACTTATTCAAAGCTGTTTATTACGGTGAAAAAGTAAATTTCTAAAAATTTTATAGAAAAAGCTGGCTATTCAGCCAGCTTTTTTTCTTTGTTTAACTTAATAAAAACTAAAGTTAAACTACCTTATAACTCCTACAGCAAGATAACTTTGACTGCATAAAATATTTAATTAGGAACAATCTATGAAAAAGGTTATACTAGGAGTAAAAAAATATAAAGCATAGAATTTTAGCAGAGGAGGAAGGTCATGAAAAATGAAATACTCAGATACTTAAAATTATTTTTAGGTTTTTTTGTCTGCTCTTTGGGGGTAGTTATAATCATAAAATCCAACTTAGGATTTTCTCCCTGGGATGTACTCCACCAGGGGATCTCTAAAGTCGGAAATATTACCATGGGCCAGGCCAGTATCCTTATCGGAATTATTGTTATAACACTGGATGTTTTTCTGGGGGAAAAAATAGGCAGCGGAACGGTATTAAACATCTTATTTTTCGGTACCTTTCTGGATCTGATATTATATATGAATATAGTTCCCCTGAGTAAAAGTTTCTACATGGGAATCCCCATGATGTTCATCGGGTTGTTTGTATTCAGTGTGGGGTGTTACCTCTATATCTCCGCCGGTCTCGGCTGTGGTCCTAGAGATGCCCTGATGGTCGCTCTCACTAAAAAGACTAATTTTTCAGTGAGAGGCGTTAGAAATACCATCGAGATATGTGTCTTAGGGATGGGCTATTTTCTCGGCGGATATGCAGGGATGGGCACAGTTATTACAGCTCTTTTCACGGGAAGTATCATACAGTTGGTCTTTAAAATGTTTAATTTCGACGTGAAATCTGTAATTCACCGTGACATAAAAAATGAGACAGTCTTACTAAAAAAATACATCTTTAAGTAGATAAAAAATCAATAAAAAAAGCTCTCAATTATAATTGAGAGCTTTTTTTATCTTAAACTCATATAGTCTTTTCCCCACTTATCCATCTCTTCTAAGATTGGCATAAGTCTTTCTCCTAACTCTGTCAATGAGTATTCCACCATGGGAGGAACTTGCGGGTATACCTTTCTGCTTACCAGCTTATTATTTTCAAGATCTCTCAGCTGCTGAGTCAGCATCTTTTGAGTTATCCCTGGAATACGTCTTTTAAATTCATTGAACCTTATGGTTCCATAGTTCCCCAAATTCCATAAAATAAGTGCTTTCCATTTCCCGCTTATTATTTCAAGAGTTAACTCAATCTCACACTTATAATTACTACAACTTATCTTATTTAGTCTATCTTCCGGCATACTGCACTCCTCTTATTTTTTTACCTTACCATCTGTTTTATCCTGACAGCACTCTTTAACTTCATATACGTAAAGAAACTCTTAGGATTATAGTTAGCAAATTTACTATTCTTATAATCTACATAGGTTCCATTGTATACACAGACGTTAAAATACTGTTCCGCTATCTCTCTATTAAAAATTTCTGACTTATATCTTCCGATAAAATTGTTTGCAGCTATTAATTTATGCAGCCATTTTTCAACACTTCTTTTAGTATACTGAAAGTGTTTTAAAGTAGAAGAGAGAGCTATCTCTGCATGGATATCCAGTTCATCTTCACTATATTCAACCCCTAAATAATCCAGTCCCAGAATATATATTTTTTTCATTACCCTTATCCTGTCACTCATCTTTTTTAGTGCCTGATTGGTCATACTGCTGGAAACTATCCTGTATCTCAATAATTTTTTAGGAATATTTACGATCTTATGATCCTTTGCTATCTCCACCCACAATCCATAATCTTCCGTATCCTTATATTCATCCCTATACCTATAATTATTTTCTAATAACACATTTTTTCTCATTATTACAGCTGGATGCATTATGGGGCTTTCAAAGAGGAGTCTGCACCTGATTTCAGTGTATCTTATAGGAAAATCTGTTGGTTTTTTTATCATAGGTTTATCGGATAAAAATATTACCCCATTGGATCCTGCCACTGCAACATCATCATTACTTTCCATAAAATTTACTTGTGTTTCTATCCTATTTGTTTCTGCTATATCATCGGCATCCATCCTGACAATATATTTCCCACGAGCTATCTCTATCCCTTTATTCAGAGTCTTTATAAGTCCCATATTCTCGGTGTTATGAACTAATTTTATCCTTTCATCTTCATAGGACTCAATTATATTTACACTTGAATCTGTAGACCCGTCATTTATTATCAAAAACTCAAATTCCTCATAAGTTTGATTTAAAATACTATCCATTGCTTCCCTTAAAAATTCACCTGCATTATATACAGGCATTAATACTGTTACCATCATAAGAATCTCCTCCTTTATAAGCATCGATAATTCTTCGTATTTTTCTACAGTTTCATAAGAATTATTTATTAAATTTCATTCAAGGCACGTATCATAACATCTTGTATTTTTTCCCGCCATAATAAAAACTTTATTATTTCAATCCAGCTACCTGCGAGAAACTCCTTTTTTTGACATATTTATCATAATCTACTACAGGTTGTTTATTATCTCGATTTTATCCTCTCTTAATTTTACCCCAGATATTTCCATAGTCAAAGCATTTATCCCTGCAAGTTTATCTGCCATGGGGGGATTAATTGCAGCCATGTCTATAGCATGGAGGAAAACATTACCCTGCTTTCATTCTGAATATTTTTTCAGCCAGTAGGATAGTCAGGTTATTTTAATATATTTACAAAAACTCTCTCAATTCCTCCATTTAAAAATATGGAATAATAAAATAAAATCTATAACCATAGCCTTTCCACTCTGTTCACGGCAATCATAATCGTGATTCAAAATCATATAAAATTTATCATTAATAAAAAAAGGATTTTTTACTTTTCTTTATATATTAATAGTGAATATTTATTTTGTTCAGTTTATGTCGTTTTGTTATATGGTTTACCGCATTAAAATTGTTATCAATTTAACCTATAAAAAGGAGGTCTGTATGTTTAATTTGAACATTAAAAATCTGAAAATGAATGGACTGTTCATCATATTGATGATATTTTCTGTCCCTGCATATGCCAACGATATTGAAGATTCTATGAAGGAGGCGTATAAATATTATAAAGCCGGCGAATATAAATATTCTGTCGAAAGTCTTAACTATGCATCCCAATTGATTCAACAAGAGGTGGCAGAAGGGCTGGAACCTTTTCTTCCGAAACCTTTGAGTGGATGGACTACAGCTTCTCAGACAACGAATGCATCTTTGTTCGGTGGTGCTATTACGACTAAACGTCAATATAATAACAAATCCAGTTCCATTACTGTCCAGATTATCACCGATTCCCAGCTTATACAAAATATGATGGCCATATATAGTAATCCGATGCTTACTACATCTGATGGTGGAAAACTCGAAAGAATTAAACGTGAGAAAGCTATTGTAAAATTCGACCCCTACAGTAAAAAAGGTAAACTCGAAATCATTGTTGCTGATAGATTTTTAGTATTAGTTGAAGGACAGGAAATAACCAAGAAAGAATTAAAAGATTACGCAAGTGCAATCGATTACGAAAAATTAAAATCTTTGCCTTAGGTCCCTCATAATTAAAATCTATCCCTTAACAGGGATAGATTTTTTTTACAATTTAATCTTTTTCTTTTCAATATTTAAACCAGTCCCTCCAACCTTTACCTCTACGACTTCATGATTGTAAATTATTAAGCCCGTTAAAATATTCAATGTATAAACTTCTATTTTTTAAAGTTTAATCTTCTGTTTTTTTATCCTCCTAAGCCCCTGCAGCAGTTTATCCCCTACCTCTTTGGTAGCTTTTATATCGGCCAGACTATTGTGGGCATTACTCAGTTCTACTCCCATGATTTTACATATAGTTTCCAACTTATGATTCTCCAGTTTAGGTACTACATCTGCTATCTCCAATGCCGTATATACACTGAGGGTATCAAATACCTGCTTATAATTAAGAAAACTTCCCAGATAATTATCATTGTTTCTCTTGAAAAACCTGTTCAGTACATCGATATCAAATTTTACATTCTGCCCTGCAATGATAAATTTATCCTCTCTGTCGAATTTATCGATATATTTTGAAAAAATTTCTACTAACTCCTCATAGGCTTTTTTAGGAGGTGGAAAACTATCTAACTGTTCACGACTTATTCCTGTTACTTCCAAGGCCTGTTCCGATATATCTGCTCCCACATGGGGTTTACAGAAGATATCAAACTCCTCCTTTACTTCACCATCTATCTCTATCACTCCAGATATCTGAAACATAGCACTGTTTTCTGTTAATCCAGTTGTTTCCGTATCGTACCACAGTATTTTCATATTTTTGTCTCCTTTTTCAATTTGATCAACTTTCATTTTTGTACTTTACTTATAAATTTTTTTAACATTATTTTTTAAATGCTCAACAATTTATTTCCATTCCCTCAATAAATAAAGATTAAAAATTAGAAAATTCATAGTATTTATTGTCGGAAAGAGAAACTTTTCTTAAATTATAGAGGTAAACTAAATGCGCCATAGCTTCTCCAGTGGCAAACCACCTTTGAACATGGGGAAGATCATCCCAGTTTGAAAATTTAATATCCCACTTCATTTGAGAAGCTACCTCATATGGAGATTGTAAACTTTTTCTGACTAGAATTTCTTTTACCTCTATAAGCCTTTCATGGTGATGATCGATTAATTCATCGATCCTTTGGTGGCAATAATCAAAGAGGTTTCTATGGGAAGGAAAAACCTTGTCTACATTTAATTTTTTGATTTTTCTTAAACTATTTATATAATCTGCCAGAGCATCATTTTCCAGGGACCATACCGATATATTGGGAGTTATTCTCTCTAAAATATGATCTCCGGAAAACAGTAGTCTATGATTTTTTTCATAGAGACACATTATTCCCTGGGTGTGCCCAGGAGTAGATACACACTGAAGAGAATATTCCCCTATCTGGATTATTTCTCCGTCTTCCACATAGGAAAACTCTACATCATGGGTATTGTTGAACTTAAACCCGGGATGTCTGTCAAAATATTCATCCAGGTCTTCCGGAAATCCAAGCTTTTCAGCTCCCGTAAAATTATTTTTCCATCTGTTAAAATCCCGGAGAAGATTTATATCCAGGGCATCTTTTTTGCTGCAGTAAACCTTTCTTCCTTTTTTTATAAAATCCGATACCAAGCCGGAATGGTCGCTGTGAAGATGAGTGATAAAGATATCGGTCCGATCCATGGAGACCCCTATTTTCTCCAGACCTTTGGAAAGAGCAGCCTTACATTCCTGACGATTAAATCCGGTATCTATAAGAAGATTTTTTTTACCCCCTACAATAACATAAGCATTTAAAAATTTTAAAGGACTTTTAGGAAGCGGTACTTCTATCCGCCAAATATTTTTATAAACTTCTTCTACCATTTTTCCCTCCCGTTGGTATACGTACTATACATAAATTTATATTTAATTTTTTATCACCAAAGAACTACACTAATAAATTCTAAGGGTTCCACCCTTAACTGGCTCTATTTCTTTTAGTGAGTAAAAGAAACAGAGGAAAGAAAAGCTCAAACTTTGAAAATTGTTCCTAAGTAAAATATTAATATACGAGCTTTGAAAGCTACAGTCCTCGCTTAACTGCGGAACTTAATTTGTTGAACGCTCTAGTATATATGAAAGTACAAAGTAATATCACTTTCAAAGTTAAAAAAAAACCAAGAGAAAATAATTTTTAAGTGTCTTTATTATTTATAACTCTGAAGTTTGTAGTCGTCCGACTTCACAGTAAATATCTAACGAGTTTCGTCCTACCCACCATGCCCGTCAGGCATCCCAATAAGAAACGGGAATCCCTGGACTAACTCACTAAGGCAATTAGAAACTTCCGGCACTTTTTGGATACTTATTTCTTGCTGTAGAGAAAAAGTATCTCGCTCCTTTAGGAGTGAAATAAGCTTTTATTATGAACACAGTTAAGGATGGAATCCTTAGGTCTTTTTTACAAGCAGTAACTTAGGTTATTCTGTTTCCTTACCTATTTTTTAACAGCCATTCTTTAGAAAAATCCACTGCTTCCCTTAAAGAAAATAACCTGCATTCTGCATTTCCTACAGTTTTTTTTGTTACTTTATGCCTACCTTCAAATGCTTTCCCAAGTTTCGAAAAATCATCTGAATTATATTCATAATCCTCAAACCATTTCCAGGTTCTTTTACCTTTTTCATAAATTGCTGATCCCGTTCTACTTATATTTACTTTATTTCCTATAAGAGTTTCTCCCAGATGAAAGCTGGTGCAGGAATCATAACCCACTCCCAGCAATAAAACCTTGGTTTTATCTAAATTATATAGGGCTCCTAAGGGTGATCCCATTCCAAATTGAGGAGTCAGTGGATGATTTCCTGCAATCTTTTCCTTAAATTTTCCACTGGCACAAAATGACCCTTGGGGATGACTTGACCGTATAACATTAGGAAAAGTCCTAAATAGTTCCGGAATCCCTCCCATTCCCCTTGTAGGAGTGAGATCGGGATCATAAGCCGGCATATTATCATAGATTATTTTATGCCATTTTTCAGGTACAGACGGGTTTCCCCATTCAACAGGATCACTCCAATCTCCACTGTGAGTTGGCATTACCACGCTTCCTTCTTCTCCTACGGCATCTAGCAGAGACATTATTACAGTTTGTGCCCCTCCGCATATCCATCCTAAACTAGAGAGAGAAGAATGAACTAATAATATATCACCTTTTTCTATCCCCAAATTCTTCAAATCTTCAGATATAGATTTTTTTGTGACAGGCATCTCAGTTTTATCTATTATATTTTTTTCACTCATTCTTTATCCCCCTGTTGATGAACTTGTAGTCATAATATTTTTTATATAGATTATTCTTTCTTTTCCCTGCCCCACTTTCTAAATGTTTTCCAACTACACAGAAATCATCCTACTAAGTCGTCATACAAGTTAGGTTCCGCAGTGTAACGAGGACGGTAGCTGGAAAAAGACTAAAATAACCTCTGACTTACTCAAATAAACATTTTTTAGAAAGTGTGAGCTTTTCTTTGGTTCGTTTCTTTTTCTCATAAAAAGAAATGAACCCGTATTAAAGATGGAATCTTTAGAACTTTCTTTTTTTTATATGATATACTCATCTACACTTAATTTTAATAAATCTTTCTGTTACTTTCTCTTGAAAAAAAGTAACCAAAGTTCAAGATTATATAAAAATTATTATTTCATAATCTAAAAAATTATAAAAAATCGAATCGAAGCAATCTTTTTAGTAAGTCGTCGAATATTTTTATAAATTTTATTTTCATATTCCATTTACATAATTTTTATAATATCAATTTAAAACCTTAAACATTTAATATTTTAATAATAAAATTTGTATCATTAGTGAAAATTTGTGGTAAAAACATTCTTCTATACTTTGGTTTCTCCTAATGTTACATTTAAAAAATTCTTTTTTACTATAAGAATTTTCTAATACTCGTAACCCCGTGAAACCGTAAAAGGGAAGAGGTCTCGACCTCCATAAGAAGGAGGAGTTAATTAACCTTCTCCCTCTCCGCTATCTCCTTCAACACCTTCTTTATATCCTGGGCTCTCTCTTTTTTACACACCAGGAGGGCATCTTTAGTTTCTACTACCACCAGGTCTTCCAGTCCTATTGTAGCTACTATTTTTTTCGTCCCTATTATTATATTATTCTTACTCCCGATCTCAATGAGTTCGTTGGCTCTGTTCACAGTCCCGTTTTCATTGTGTTCCAGCACCTCATCCAGGGCAGGGTAGCTTCCCACGTCGTTCCACCCGAAATCCACAGGGATCACTTTGATATTCTTAGCTTTTTCCATAATCCCGAAGTCGATAGATATCTTTTGAAACTTCTCAAATAAAGTTTTAAGCTCCTCTGATTCAGCTTCCCCTTCTAAATTTTTCTCCTTTAATTTCGCTATTGCATTAAAAATTTTCGAATGCTTCGGCATATATTTTTCAAAGGACCCCATAATCATATCGATTCCCATGACAAACATCCCGCTGTTCCAAAGGTAGTTTCCGGCTTCAACATACTCCTCTGCCCTCTCTAGATTTGGTTTTTCCCAAAATCTTATTACCTTACTGGGCTCCCCTATGTACGCCTCTTTTACCTCTATATATCCATACCCCGTTTCGGGTTTATTGGGCTTTATTCCCAATGTGATGATGGAATTTGTTTCCTCCGCTACCTCACCGGCTCCTAATATTCTTTTTCTGAAGTTATCCTCATTTTTTATTATATGATCGGAAGCCAGGACCACCATGGTAATCTTTTCATCCTTTAATTTTTCCTTTATCTTAACTGCTCCGTATCCAATAGCTGCAGCGGTATCCTTGAATGCCGGTTCCACAATTATATTTTCATATGGCAGATCCGGCAGCTCCATCCTGATAGCTTCTGCCTGGACAGCATTTGTCCCTATAAATATTTTATCTGCTGGTATGATTGGCAGTATACGGTCTACTGTCATCCTGATTAAACTTCTATCTTCATCTATTAATTTCAACAACTGTTTAGGTCTTTCCTTAGTTGACAGGGGCCAAAATCTTTCCCCAGATCCTCCTGCCATTATAAATGCTGCTAACATATATCATCACTCCTATTTCTATGGATTTAACTCTAATTTTTAATTTTTTAATTCTTCTACTCAGTTACATAAAACTTTTATAGTTATTTCGCAGAAATATTATTTTCTTAGATTTTTTATTGGTGTTTATTGGTAGCCCAGTTTTCAGCCTTTTGTCGCAAATTACACAAATAGACTTACTACTAATAGTATATACTAAATACTTGAAAAATATGATATAATGTTACGAATAAAAAAATTATTTTTTATAACTGGATACAGATATTTAACCATAATTATCTGTTGAGCTTATAAAATTTTGGAGGTTAACAAATGATATCAACTAGTGGTTTAGGGCTTATGTTCCCTGGAAAAAAATTATTCGATGATGTAAACATCAAGTTTACACCTGGTAACTGTTACGGACTTATTGGAGCTAACGGTGCCGGAAAATCTACATTCTTAAAGATCCTGGCTGGTCAAATCGATGCTAGTGAGGGAGAGGTTATCTTAGGTCATAGAGAAAGATTATCTTTCCTACAACAAGACCATTTCGCTCATGCTGATGAAGTAGCTTTAAATGTAGTAATGATGGGACATAAAGAACTATATGCTATAAGAAAAGAACAAGAGGACCTTTATGCAAAACCTGATGCTACAGATGAAGACTATGCGAGAGCTGGAGATTTAACTGATAGAATAGAGGAATTAGACGGTTGGTCTGCTGAAACTAATGCTGAAAAATTACTTACAGGATTAGGAGTAGATCCTTCAATTCACTATAGAGTGATGAATGAACTTACAGAACCTCAAAGGGTTAAGATCCTTTTAGCACAGGCGTTATTTGGTGAACCAGATGTACTTCTATTAGACGAACCTACAAATGGTCTGGATATCCATGCTATCAACTGGTTGGAGAATTTCCTATTAAACTTTGACGCCACTGTTATCGTAGTATCACATGACAGACATTTCTTAAATAAGGTATGTACTCATATTGCTGATATCGACTACGGTAAAGTTAAGATGTTCGTAGGAAACTATGATTTCTGGTACGAATCAAGTCAGGTTGTATTAGAATTAATGAGAAATAAAAATAAAAAATTAGAGCAAAAAAGAGAAGAATTACAGACCTTCATCGCCAGGTTCAGTGCCAATGCTTCAAAGTCAAACCAGGCAACAGCAAGAAAAAAGATGCTGGACAACTTAAAGTTTGAAGATATGCAGGTTTCAAACAGAAAATATCCATTCATCGAATTCAAATCTGAAAGAGATGCCGGGAACAACATGTTAAAGATTGAAAATGTAACTAAAACTATCGACGGGGTAAAGGTATTAGACAATATCTCATTTACTGTCAACACCGGAGATAAGGTAGTACTCTTAGCTAAAAACGATATCGTTAAAACAACACTTATCAAGATCCTGGCTGGAGAGATAGAACCTGATTCAGGTAGCATCACTTGGGGAGTAACAACTTCTCTAGGTTATATGCCTAGAGATAACTCGGAATACTTTAAAGCAGACAGTGGAACCGACCTTATCGACTGGTTAAGACCATACTCACCTGATCCCCATGAGAGTTTCATCAGAGGATTCTTAGGAAGAATGTTATTTGCCGGTGAAGATTCTCAGAAGAAACCTAGTGTTCTTTCTGGAGGGGAAAAAGTAAGATGTATGTTATCTAAAACAATGATGACAGGAGCTAACGTTTACTTATTCGACAACCCTACAGACCATTTAGATCTTGAATCTATCACTTCACTCAATAAAGCGTTGATCAAATTTAATGGAACTATCATATTTGCTGCTCATGACCATGAGTTCATCCAGACTGTATCCAATAGAATTATCGAGATAACTCCTAACGGAATCGTCGATAAGTTGATGGAATTTGATGAATATATCAAAGACGAAGGTGTAGAAGCCAGACTTGCAGAGATGTATAATTAAAATAAAAAGCTGAGACTCGTCTCAGCTTTTTTTATTTTAATAGTAATTTTTTTAATCCAAGATCCCTAATTTCTTACAGATACCCCTGTATACCCTGAGCCCGTTTTCCAATACTTTCTCGTCAAAATTAAATTTGGAATTATGCAGGGATTCTACATAACCAAGGTCCTCATTTTTGGTTCCCACAAAGAAAAAAAGTCCCCTGCTTACCTCCTGATAAAATCCGAAATCCTCTGCCAGCATCTCCGGATCTATCTCTTGAAATTTCAGCTTTTCTTCCCCTCTGACAACGTCTTCCAGAACATCATAATATTCCCTGTCATTTATGACAGGGGGATATCCTTCGGCCAGATCTATCTCTATTTCTACCCCATAACTGAGTTCCATCCCACGGGCTATATCCCTTATTTTATTTACGATAAAATTAAAGGTCTCTGTAGAAAAAGCCCTGATAGTCCCCTCCATCCGGGTAACTTCCGGAATGATATTCCTTATGGTTCCCCCCTCTATTTTCCCTATGGCTATTATACTGGGATCAAAGGGAGCTATAAATTTTGAGGTAATCAGATTAAACCCTTCCAGCATCTTCCCGGCTGCCTGGATGGAATCCACTCCCAAATGAGGCTGTCCCCCATGACCGCTCTTTCCTCTGATAACTATATTGATCTCGGCTGCCTTGGCCATAAATCCCCCTGCTCTGCAGCCGATTATTCCTTCCTCCAGCTTAGGAAAGAGATGAAGTCCGAAGATCCCCACAACATTATATTTTTCTAAAATTCCACTAGTTACAATATCTTTGGCTCCTCCCGGTCCTTCCTCGGCAGGCTGAAAAATTATTAAGATATTTTTCTTTAATTTTTTCCCCCTTAAATAATCCATAAACCCCAATAGGGTTGCCATATGACCGTCATGCCCGCAGGCATGCATGAGTCCCGTGTGTTTAGACTCATAAGAAACTCCCGTTTCTTCTAAAATAGTTAAAGCATCCATATCCGTCCTGAACCCATAGGTTTCCTTGGAATTTCCATCCAGATAGACATAGATTCCGGTTCCGCAAATTATCTCGGGCTCATACCCCATCTTTTTTATCTCTTGGAGCAGGTAAGTTTGGGTCTTTTTTTCCATATATCCCAATTCCGGGATTTCATGCAAATTTCTCCTGTATTTCTTCATATTTTCTGTTATTTTTTCCACTCTTCCTCCTTAAAAACAAATTATTTATATTATTTTTTAATATTTTACTCTTAAATAAGAGTAAACCTCATTTTTTTGTTATTTAAAAATATATATTATTTATGTTATACATATACTACATGTATTTAAAAATTTAATATATATATAGTATACATAACATATACATTATCTATATTTTATTTTGTTTTGCATTTAGTATATACTTACTTCAAATAATAAAAATAGAGGTTGCGAGTACAAATAGTAAAAACAGGGAGAAGGCATTTTAGGATCTGTTTTGAAAGGTGTAATTGCCGAAGTGTGGATTTTGCAAGAATTTATGCTGGGGATATGGATAAGATCCATATAACTGTCATTATCATAATCAGGTAATGGGGTGCTATTTGAAGTCATAGATTAATCTTTTATCTTGTTTTTTGATATGGATGTAATTTTTACTCTTCAGTAGTTCCCACTACTGGAGAGTTTTTTTTTAGGAGGAAATAAAATATGATCGTTGTACACAAATATGGAGGAAGTTCACTGGCTGACTTAGATAAGATAAAAAATATAGCCTCCCACATCTCAAAATTAAGTGATGCAGGGGAGCAGATTGTTGTAGTTGCCTCTGCCATGGGGAAAACCACCAATAAACTGATTGAGATGGCTAAAAAAATTTCTGAAACACCAAATATAAGGGAATTGGACAGCCTTATGGCTACCGGTGAGCAGCAAACTGTTGCCCTGTTATCCATGGCCTTAAATGAGTTGGGGAAAAAATCCATCTCTCTTACAGGATCCCAGGCAGGAATAACCACCATAGGTCATCACACTAAAAGCAGGATTAAGAGTGTCGATCCTAAAATAATAATTTCCCATTTGAATCGCGGAAAAGTAGTCATTGTGGCCGGATTTCAGGGGATGAACCAAAAAGGGGATATCACTACCCTGGGCAGAGGAGGATCGGATACCAGTGCTGTAGCCCTGGCTGCCAGTTTAGGTGCACGGTGTGAAATTTACACCGATGTGGATGGAATTTACAGCATCGATCCCAGAGTATATTCCGATGCAAAAAAAATAAAATATATATCATACGAGGAGATGATGGAGATGGCAAATTTAGGAGCCGGTATCATGGAAACAAGGGCTGTAGAGCTGGGAAAAAAATATAACGTTCCCATCTATGTGGGAGAAAGTTTGAGGGATCATGACGGTACCCTTATATTAAATCAAGATGAGATTATGGAGGATAAACCCATTACCGGTATCACCTTAAATGAGGATATTTTTATGGTAAATATCCAGCACCTTCCCTATTCAGAGAGCTTGGTAGCAGGTATTTTTAACACCTTGGGTAAATTTGAGTTAAATATCGATATGATCAGCCAAAACATTACTACTGCAGGAACCTTAGATCTTTCCTTTAGCTGTTTTAAAAGGGAAGAATCACTTTTAAAGAAAGCCATCGAGGAATTAAAAAATAAATTCGAGGAAATTTCCATAGAAATAAAATCTGACTTAATCATGATTTCATTGGTTGGAATTGGAATGGTAAGTCATTCCGGTGTGGCAGCCAAGGTGTTTAATACTCTGGCTGAAAATAAAATTCCTTTTTATCATATAACTACTTCTGAGATCAGTATTTCATGTACAATCTCTAAGGATCATAAAAAGACTGCCACTGAGATGTTAGCCAGAGAATTTGATTTATAAAAACACCAATTTAGGAGGAGATCATGAAAAAATATAACATTGCCATTGTAGGAGCTACCGGAATGGTCGGAAGAACCTTTCTCAAGGTATTGGAGGAAAGAAATTTTCCCATAGATAACCTCTACCTTTTAGCCTCATCCAGATCCTGTGGAACAAAAATTAATTTTAAAAATAAAACATATATAGTAGAGGAACTTAAACCAGAATCTTTTTCTAAGAAGATAGACATAGCTTTATTTTCTGCCGGAGGGGATCTGAGCAGAGAAATGGCTCCCGTGGCTGTTTCTTGTGGGATTACAGTTATAGATAACAGCAGTGCATGGAGGATGGATCCGGCTGTTCCCTTAGTGGTACCGGAAGTGAATCCGGAAGCAATAAAGGATAATTTACTCATCGCTAACCCTAATTGTTCCACCATCCAGGTGGCGGTTCCTCTAAAGGTATTGGATGATCTCTATGGGATAAAAAGAGTTATCTATTCTACCTATCAGGCTGTATCCGGATCCGGAGTAGCCGGAGTTGAAGATCTAAAAAATGGGATAGAAGGAAAAGAACCTTCAAATTACCCCTACCCCATAGCCTTCAACTGCCTTCCCCATATAGATGACTTTACAGAAAGCGGATACACTAAGGAAGAGTTGAAGATGATCGATGAAACCAGAAAAATTTTAAATAAACCGGAGTTGGCAATTACTTCTACCTGTGTCAGAGTTCCCGTGGAAAACGGTCATTCTGTATCGGTTAACTTAGAGTTTGAAAAAGAGTTCGATCTAAGTGAGTTAAAAGAAGCACTTAAAAATAAAGAAGGTATTGTCCTGCAGGATGATGTAAAAAACAATATCTATCCAATGCCTATAAATGCCAGCGGGTTTGATGAAGTATTTGTAGGCAGAATCAGAAGGGACTACAGTGTGAAAAATGGAATAAATCTATGGGTAGTAGCCGATAACATCAGAAAAGGAGCTGCCACAAATACCGTGCAAATCGCTGAATTATTGATAAAAAAATAATATTTTTTAAACAGGAGGAATTATGGGAATTTTTAAAGGATCCGGGGTAGCTCTTATCACTCCCTTCAACGAGGATATGAGTATCAATTACACTAAATTAGAAGAACTCATAGAGTGGCATATAGAAAATAAAACCGATGCCCTGATAATAGCAGGCACCACCGGTGAAGCATCTACCCTTACAGATGAAGAACATATAGAATTAGTCGGAAGAAGTGTTGAGATAGTCAGGGGAAGGATTCCTGTAATAGCAGGAAGCGGCAGCAACGATACCCGGCACGGAATCAAATTAGGCCTTGAATGTGAAAGAGCCGGAGCCGATGGTCTCCTCATCGTGACTCCCTATTACAATAAAACCAACAGACAGGGATTGATCAATCATTATACAGCCATTGCTGACAGGGTAAATATCCCTATTATCTTATACAATGTTCCAGGAAGAACCGGAATGAATATTCCCGTTGATGTAGTTGTTGAATTGAGCGCCCATAAAAATATAGTCGGGATCAAGGAAGCCAGCGGAGATATCTCCTACTTAGCTGAGATAGCCAGAGTCTGTGAAAATGATTTTTCTATCTACTCAGGTAATGACGACATCATAGTTCCTGTTCTTTCCCTGGGAGGTGTAGGGGTTATCTCTGTCCTGGCAAATGTCATGCCTCTGGAAACTCATAACCTTGTGATGTCTTACCTGGAGGGAGATCTTACTAAATCTAGAGATTTACAGCTTTCTCTGAATGCTTTTGTAAATTCTTTGTTTATAGAGACCAACCCAATACCTGTGAAGTCTGCTATGAATCTCATGAATTTAAAGGTTGGAGGAGTAAGGCAGCCCCTATGGGAAATGAGTTCCGAATCTCTTGAGCTTTTAAAAATAGAGATGGGAAAATTAAATCTAATCTAAAAGGAGGCAGTATTTTGAATATAGCAGTATACGGATGGGGACAGATGGGTAAGCTTCTCTGTGACACCATCGATAAAAGCAAAAACTTAAATTTAACCGGGATAATCGATGCTTTTTCATCGGGAAAAGACCACAGGATCGTAGAAACTTTAGAAAATCTTTCTGTTGTTCCCGATGTTCTGATAGATTTTTCCCATTACAGCAACTCGGAAAAAATTCTTCCATGGATCACAGCTCATAACATTCCCACACTGATTGCTACCACAGGACACAGCGGGGAAGAACTGGAAAAAATAAAGAAGGCATCCCAGGTGGTTCCTATACTCAAGGCAACCAATACCTCCCTTGGAATAAATCTGATTACAGAATTATTAGAGACCCTGGTTTCTTCATTGGAAGACTGGGATATTGAATTGATTGAAAAACATCACAATAAAAAAATCGATGCCCCCAGCGGGACAGCACAATCACTCCTTACAAAAATAAATAATACCCTAAGTTCTAAAAGGGAATTAATTTACGGCCGGGAAGGAATTGCTCCAAGAAAGAAGGAGGAGATCGGAGTCCATGTAGTCCGTGGGGGAAGTATAGTGGGGGAACACTCCGTGATCTTTGCCGGGGAGGATGAAGTGATAGAGATAAAGCATGAGGCCCATTCTAAGATGATCTTTGTTAATGGAGCCCTCAAGGGAGCAACCTGGCTTTATAATCAAAATCCAGGATTCTACACAATGAAGGATATTTTCAACTAAAAAGCAACGTGACAGTTCATAGACTATAAAAAATATATTTTAAAAGGAGAACATCTTATGACTAAATTAAATAACGCCCATGAAATAATTCAATATATTAAAAATTCTACCAAATCAACCCCTGTGAAAGTCTATCTTAACGGAGATTTAGAAGGGATAGATTTCTTAAACTGCAAAGTCTTTGGATGCAAAAACAGTAAGACAATCTTTGGAGAGTGGGACGAAGTCAATGAAATTTTAACCGCCAACGCACATTTAATCTCCGATTCCCATATAGAGAGTGACCGGAGAAACTCAGCCATTCCAATGTTGGATACCAAAAATATCCACGCCAGAATCGAACCTGGAGCTATCATCAGAGATATGGTAGAGATTGGAGACAATGCTGTTATCATGATGGGGGCTGTTATAAATATCGGCTCTAAAATAGGTTCCGGTACCATGATAGATTTAAATGTAGTCATGGGAGGCAGAGCCACTGTAGGTAAAAATTGTCATATCGGTGCAGGGGCTGTTTTGGCTGGTGTAATCGAACCGCCTAGTGCTGATCCTGTTGTCATAGAAGATGATGTGGTTATAGGTGCTAATGCAGTAATCCTGGAAGGTGTCAGGGTCGGTAAGGGAGCTGTTGTGGCTGCCGGAGCTATCGTTATAAAAAACGTACCTGCTGGTGTTGTGGTAGCTGGAAACCCGGCCAGAATAATCAAAGATAAGGATGAAAAGACTGCTGGCAAGACTGAAATTATGGAAGATTTAAGAGTTATAAAGTAATGTTAAAGATTAATTGGAGGTCAGCATGAATATAAATCCTAAAGTAATAAATAAAGAGATCTCCCTTATCAGGCAAATATCTATAAAGAGCAGGGAATATAAAGACGTTATCAACCTCACTGTTGGAGAACCTGATCTGCCTATCCCCTGTGAAATAGTAGAAGAAACTACCCTTTATATGAAAAATAATAGGATGGGATACCCTATGTTAGGAGGGTCTCTGGAAATAAGGGAAGAGATAGTAAATTTTTATAATACTAAATATGGTTCATCCTACAAAATAGATGAGGTTATTGTCACAGCAGGTGCTACTGAGGCTATCTCTACCACTCTGAGAGCTATCTTAAATGAAGGGGATGAAGTCCTGATTCCCCTGCCTTTTTACCCCGGATACCTTCCCAATATAGATTTGAATGGGGGGGTATCAGTATTTATCGATACCACGACCGATGAATTACAGCTTACAGTGGAGACTTTAAAAAAACACCTTACCCCTAAGACTAAGGCACTTATCTTAAATTATCCCAACAATCCGTCGGGAATGATTTTATCTAAAAAAAACTTAGATGAAATTATGAACTTCTTAAGGGATAAAGATATCTATATTATCTCCGATGAAATATACAGCGAGATTGTTTTTGATGATGACTTTATTTCCGTAGGAAAATATGACTTTCTTAAAGAAAAAATAATATTAATCAACGGGTTTTCAAAATCCCATTCTATGACCGGCTGGCGTTTAGGGTATATTTTAACCTCTAAAAAACTTAAAGACCAGCTGATAAAGGTTCATCAATATACCATTACCGCACCTTCAATAGTTTCAGAATACGGCGGATACATCGCACTGTCTAAATGTTCAGATATGTCTTCCTATACAAAAGAATATAAAAAAAGGTGTGAGTATGTATATAACAGGTTAAACTCTATGGGTATAGTCACCCTCCGGCCAAAAGGATCATTTTATATCTTCGGCTCTTTGGGTAATTTTAATCTGACTTCATCTTTGGATTTTGCCTTAGACTTACTTGAAAACAAACATGTGGCTGTAGTTCCTGGAATAGCCTTTGGGGTAGAGGGATATTTCAGAATTTCCTGTACCAAACCTGTAGAAATTTTAAAAACAGCCCTGGATAAGATAGAAGATTATATGGAAAAATATAGATCAAATTAAGCCATGGATATAAAATATTATTTACTATTGTTTCGCGCTAGTTAAAGCCCTGTGAATATTGAGGTTATGTTTTAATTTTTTTAAAAATTTTATATAAAATTTAATATTTTTTTGATTTTAAAGAAAATAGAGAGCTGTTTGCCCGCCGGAGGCGGGCAAACTCCAGAATTTTAAAGGCGTGCACCATCGCGAAAGTTCAGTTATTTAGTTGAATATTATGTTCTCTCATACTATAATTAAACTATAAGATAACATTATCAAGAAAAAAGGAGAATGTCATATGATACAATTTGAAAAATACCATGGTTTAGGAAATGATTTTATAATCTTTAACTATAAAGATTTAATGGCAAACAATATAAAAGAGGAAAATTTCCCTGATCTGGCTGTAAAAGTATGTGACAGACACACTGGAATCGGTGCCGATGGGATGATGGTTTTAGTTGAAAAAGAAGATCGGTGTCAAATGATATTTATTAATTCTGATGGAAGTATCGTATCTATGTGCGGGAATGGTATCAGGTGTTTTTCTAACTATATCTATAACAATAAAATTTTAGACGGAACTACCTACAAGGTAGAGACTCTGGCTGGATTACTCAGTCTTGATATCTCTCCTGATGAGAAGTTCAATGTAAAAGTTGATATGGGAAAACCACTTTTAGACCCCGTGTCTATTCCTATGAGCACTTCTAAAGAAAAATTTATTAATGAAGAGATTGTCGTTGATGGAAAAGTTTATAAGGTTTCAGCTCTTCTTATGGGTGTCCCCCATGCTGTGATTTTTGTAGATAATTTAGAAAACATCGATCTGGTAGAAGTTGGAAAAACCATTGAAAACCACCCGCTTTTTCCACAAAAAACCAATGTAAATTTTGTCCAAATTTTAGATGTTGATGAGATTCTTGTGGATACCTGGGAACGAGGGGCAGGGCATACCTTAGCCTGTGGCACAGGATCATGTGCCAGTGTAGTCATGGGAGAACTCCTTGGATACCTGAGTTCTAAAGTTATTGTTCATCTGACTTTAGGCGACCTGATTATAGAAGTCAAAGATGAAGTCTATATGACTGGTCCCAGTGAATTTATAGCAAAAGGGGAATATAAGTATAAATAAAAATTGAAAATTGAAAATTAAGGTCAAAAAAGTTCTAAAGTTTTCGTCTTTAATACGAGATCATTTAATCTATGTCTAAACAAGGTTTCATTCGTGACAATTAGCGATATTAGTGGTTTCAAAATATGATTCATGGCAGAAAAAAAATCTCCTCCATGGATAATGGAGGAGATTTAGGGGGCTATAATAATGTAGCTGCCAATTCGGCTAACTCTGATCTTTCACCTTTTTTCAATATAATATGTCCTGATATACCCACACCTCTAAACCTTTCAGCTAAATAAGTGAGTCCGTTACTCTCTGTATCGAGATACGGGTTATCTATTTGATACGGATCACCTGTAAATACTATCTTTGTATCTTCTCCTGCCCTTGTAACTATGGTTTTTATCTCGTGGGGCGTTAAATTCTGTGCCTCATCTATGATTAAAAATCCTGCCGGAATACTCCTACCCCTTATATAGGACAGTGCTTCTATCTTTAATAATCCCAAAGCTTCTAATCCTGCTATTACCTTTTCTCCTGCTTTGTCTTCCTTGACAGCAGCTAAAAAATCTATATTATCAAAAATAGGCTGCATCCAGGGTCTTAATTTTTCTTTCTCACTTCCCGGAAGGTATCCCAGGTCCTTTCCCATTGAAATTATCGGTCTCGCTATAAATAATTTCTTGTATTTACTTCTCTCAACAACTAATTCCAATCCCGAAGCTACCGCTAACAAAGTTTTCCCGGTTCCTGCTTTTCCAACTAAGGTTACCACCTTGATGTCTTCATCCATCAAAAGATCCAATGCAAAATTTTGTTCCTCATTTCTACCCCGAACTCCCCATACACTGACATCTCCATAGCTCATTCTCTCTATCCGTTTTGTCTTCTCATTGTACCTGCCGAATAGAGTTTTCTCCTTGTATTTCATAGTTACGAAACAGTTTGCCGGAGGCTCTTCCTGCATAATCTCTGCATATTTAATTCTTCCGGATTTCTCATATTTTTTAATAAGTTCTGCCTCTACTTCTACCTCCATATTTCCAGTATACAGTTCTTCCAGATCCATCTTGTCACTCCTGTAGTCCTCTACGGGTATTTCCATGGCATCTGCTTTTATTCTCATATTGATATCTTTTGAGACCAATACTACTTTTTTATCCTTATCTTTATTTTTGATATACAGTGCTATTGCCAGGATCCTGTTATCTACCGTATCTCTCCTTAAAGAATTCGGCAGCTCTGTAGTATCACCCTTGGTTTCCACCCTGAAAAATATCCCCTTTTCCATCTCTACCCCATTAGCCAGACATCCCTTGGACCGAAGATCATCTATAAACCTGGCTGCTATCCTTGCTGAAGCACCTCTATTCCCGCTTTCTTTTTTTAACTTATCTATCTCCTCAATCACATAGATAGGTAAAACTACATCATTATCTTCAAAGTTTGTCATAGCCTTAGGATCATGAATAAGTACATTTGTATCCAGTATATATATCTTTCTCATAGAAATCACCCCTAATTATGGTATTGTAAATATATTTTTAATTTATTCAATGCCCGGATCTGTAACTGTCTTATCCTTTCCCTGGTCAAATTCATTTTTTTTCCCAGTATATCCAAAGTTAAAATTTCATTGTCCAGCAAACCAAACCTATGTATTATTATCTCTCTTTCTTTAGCTCCTAAGATGTCCAAAGTTTTTAATAGTTTTTCCTTATCGCTTTCAAGGATTAAGTTTTCCTCTATATGACCATTTTTATCTGCAATCATACTGTGCAGATCCCCGGTTTCTCCATAGGAATCATCCAAAGAATTAAAGGTCACATCATTTAATTTCAGATATCTTTTAATATCCTTTACCTTTAATTCTGTTTGTACTGCAATCTCCTCCAGGGTGGGTTCACACCCATATTTTGATTTATATTTTGCCATATATTTTTTTATCTTAGCCAAATTATCATATATATATACCGGATATCTGATAACCCCCTTATTGGAGGATATATATCTCAAAATACTTTGTTTTATCCAAAAAGTAGCATAGGTGGAAAATTTTTTTCCCATGGTATAATCAAATTTTTCAACAGCTTTCATCAATCCTATATTTCCCTCTTGAATCAAATCTTGAATGGGGACTCCTAATTTAGTGTATTTTTTAGCTATGCTCACAACTAATCTCAAATTAGCTGTTATCAATCGATCTTGTGCATCCGTATCCCCCTCTAATATATGTTTAGATATCTCAATTTCTTCTTCTCTACTCAGGAGGGGGTAGTGTCCTATTTCTTTTAAATAGTTCGAAATGTTCATTTTTACCTCCTTTTATGTATTTTTACCTGTGTCAACAGTATACTATTTGTTATGGAAACTTCCTTTTATATTTATAGAATTTTATTATAATTTATGATAAGATTTAATATACAAAAATAAATATAAAAATATAGGCACTTTAATATGCCTTTAGCTCTATAATCTAATTTATAAATATGAGGAGTAAGGATGAGAGTAATTGGAATAGATCCCGGAACGGCAATTGTCGGTTTTGGAATTATAGACTATACTGGAAGTAAGTATAGGGTAGTGGATTATGGCTGCATATACACCTCCAAAGATCTTCCCATGGAAAAAAGGATTTCTGCCATCTATAACGAATTAGATGATATATTAAAAAAATATTCTCCTACCCACATGGCTGTTGAGGATCTTTTTTATTTTAAAAATGCTAAAACCGTTATCTCTGTGGGGCAGGCCAGGGGTGTCATAGTCCTCTGTGGAGAAAAAAATAATATCCCCCAGGTATCATTTACCCCGCTGCAGATAAAGATGGGAATAACGGGATACGGCCGGGCTGAAAAAAAGCAGGTTCAATTGATGGTTCAAAGAATTTTAGGACTTTCTAAAATCCCCCAGCCAGATGATGCCGCCGATGCTCTGGCTATTGCCATAACCCATATAAATTCCTTGAATAGCGGGTATATAATGGCCTCTAAGCCTAATCTTTCTAAGATACCCGGCATTAAAAACGGTAAAATAAGTGCATCAGATTATCGAAATCTATTAAACAAAAAGGATTGATTTTTATGTTTAAAAACTTGGAAAACTCATCTATGGTTTCCTATTTAAATTCCTTAGAAACTATAGCTTCTACAATTCATAAGGAGAAAAATACTGAAAAAGTTGTATTTTTTATCCTCTTAAATTTAATTGAAAAGTTAGATCTGGGCTACTCGGAAGGATATTTTTTTAAATACGACAGATGGAATAGAAATCTGAAACACCTGAATTCATATTTTGATCTGAAAAAATTAAAGAAAGATGAAGTAGAGTTTATCTCGACTAATCTTGAAAGGGAGATCAATTTTTATGGAACTCCCATAGAAAAAATACTGAATAATACAGAGATACAAACAAATCTAACCGGGCTTGATTTCCACGAGAATTACGGGCTGCTAAATAGATTTAAGCATTTTACCATCATTCCTATAAACTACGAAAATACATATTATGGATGTTTTATCTTAGATAGACAAGCTAAGACACCCTACGAACTCAGTGTACAGGAGATGCACATTTTAGAGTTGTTTAAATATAATTTTTCCCTCTATATACACACCCGGGAATTAGAAGATTTTGAGGCAGAAGATATCAGATTAAAAACTGTTGGCTCCTTTGCAAACTCCATCATCCACGAACTAAGAACTCCTATTTCTTCTATTGTTGGTTTCGCATCTTTGGCTAAGAAGAAGTTACACGATCCTAAAAAAATCGAGCTTTATTTAGATTATATTCTCAAAGAATCCGATAAGGTTGTCAAACTTTGTGAAGATATCGGTGAGTATTCCAGCGAAGATGAAAATGTTAAAAATAAATCAACTACTTTTTACCTTTCCTCTCTTATCAGGGAAGTTATTCAAAAGTTAAACCTGCATTTGAAGAAATCCAATATCAAAACCTATATGATTATAGAGAATGATATGGAGATTACATTTAACAGGGAAAAGGTCATCACAGCTTTCTACCATCTCTTTAAAAATTCCATTGAAAACTGTGACTATAATAAGAATGAGCGTTTTATTACCATCACCCTTTCAGCAAACAATAAAAACAAGATCAGTATAAAAGATAATGGAGTTGGGATACAAAAACACAGGATAGAAGAGGTTACCATTCCTTTTTATTCCTCTAAAATTTATGGAACCGGCTTAGGTCTTACTATAGCCAAAGAGGTTTTTACCAAATTAGGCTTTAAGTTTTCCATAAAATCAGAATATTCAAAATGGACAAAAATAATACTAAAAGAGGAGTAAATTTATGAATATAGTTTTAATGGAACCTGAAATACCATACAACACAGGAAATATAGGTAGGAGTTGTGTCCTTACAAATACATCACTGCACCTTATCAAACCCTTTGGATTCTCCCTGGATGAAAAACAAATCAAGAGAGCGGGTTTGGATTACTGGCAGCATATCGACCTGCACGAATGGGATAGTTTAGATGAACTGATGGCTGCTCATCCTGAATCTAAGTTTTATTTTGCTACAACTAAGACTACCCAAAGATATTCAGATGTTACATATAAAGAAAATGACTTTATTGTATTCGGTCCTGAATCCAGAGGAGTTCCCGTTGAAATCCTGGAAAAAAATCAAGAAACCTGTATCACTATTCCTATGATTAAAATGGGGAGATCGCTGAATCTTTCAAATTCCGCAGCTATTGTTTTATATGAATCTTTAAGGCAGAATGATTTTAATTTCGGAGAGTAATATGAAACGAATCTATATCTATATATTAATTTTTCTTATATTTACAGGGACAATAGGAGTTATTTCATTCTTTCCTTTAAAATATTATGGAGAAATCGATAAAATATCTAAAAAATACGAGATAGACAGAGAGGTTATCTATTCAGTCATTAAGATCGAGAGCAACTTCAGGGAACATGTAGTTTCCCATAAAGGAGCCGTCGGTCTTATGCAGATCATGCCTTCTACAGGAGAGTGGATGGCAAAATCTCATAACCTTCCGTATTCTAAAAAGATGTTACTGGATCCTGTATATAATATTGAAATTGGCACCCTTTACCTCCACTATCTTATGGACAGGTATGACGGTGACGTAAAAAAAGTCCTGGTGGCCTACAATGCAGGTCCCTCCAGATTAGAGGACGGGTCATGGAAAAAATTCAAAGAAACGAAAAACTACCTTATAAAATATAAGATAGCAAAATTTTTTTATAGGATAAGATTATATTTTAAATAACACTTCCTATCCAACTAAAATTAAAATAATAATAAAGTCAAAAATAAAAGACCTCCCAGCTGTAATAGTCGTACAGTGGGGAGGTCTTTATTTTTATATTTCACTTAAGGAATAAAAGGAAATTTTAAGCAAATAAAGGATTAATTTTAAGTTGTCGGTATATACATTTTGTATATTTATCAAAAGAAAAAAGGAGGGAAAATGATCTGTAGAATTAATGATAAATGAATGTATTGCCTGTAGCTAGAAAGGGATTAAAATCTTGTTTTGAAAACATAAAACTTAAAATGGAGGAAATTAACAATGAAAAAAATTTTTATCTTATTTTGCCTATTTTTAACCTTAGTAGGTTGTAAAACTAAAGACCCTAACCTTGTGAATAAAAAAAGTTCAGAAGTAAAAATCGCATTTATGCCAGATGTCCATTTCCATGATGTTTACGCTGAGTTTCAAGATGGTAGTTTTAAAGGGATTTATAGTAAAACTACTGAGAAATCTGCAACTATAAGAACTATGGAGTCACAACTTAATTCTACCAGATTATTTAATGAAAATTATTTTGCATTTATCGCAGCTTTGGATGATATTAAAAATAAAGGGATTAAATATGTTGTTTTCCCGGGGGATTTTTCAGATGATGGCCAGCCTATCAATGTAAGAGGATTCAAAAAAATCTTGGATGATTATTCAAAAAAATATGGAATGGAATTTTTAATTACCTTTGGAAACCATGATCCAGCAAGACCTTTTGAAATTCCAGGAGGAAAAAAGGATTATTTAGGAAACAACGGAAAAAAACAACCAATCAGCAGTAATGGTATGTATAAGAAAGATAATTTATCCAATCCTCCTATTATTTCAGATGAAGTTAAGTTTATGGGGTATGAAGGGCTTTTTAACGAAGTGGGGAAATATGGCCTTTATCCCCAGGAACAGATGATCTACTGGGAAACTCCTTTTTCAACTTATAATGAAGATAACTATTCCTTTGAAAAAGCAGTAAAGGAATCGAATCTGTCTAAAAGAAGTTATCCTATAAGTCCACGTGGATCCGAAGAGAATCTGGCAGGAAAAGAATACTTAGTTCCAGATGGTTCATATTTATTGGAACCTACAGAAGGGGTCTGGCTTTTAGTAGTTGATTCCAATGTCTATATCCCAAAGGAAACTCCTGTAGATAATAATCCTGAAAATGGTTCTAATTTTAATGGATCTGGTAATGCTGGATTTAATGCAGTAATAACCCACAAAAGTCATTTAATTACTTGGATGAAAGATGTAGCTAAAAGAGCTGAAGACAATAATAAGGTACTCATAACAACAGGACATTTTCCGGCAGTAGATTTTTATAATGATGCAGCTGAGGAGATTGAGGATATATTTGGTATTGGAAATTTTCAATTAAAAAGAAATCCAAAAGAAACCACCTCTCAAATTTTAGCTGAAATAGGAATTAAAGTAAATGTCGCAGGACATATGCACTTTAATGATACTGGAATGAAAAAATATTCTGACAATGAATTTATTTTTAACATTCAAAGTCCTTCTCTTTCAGCCTATATTCCCGCTTATAAAGTTCTTACTGTTAAGGATAAAAATACAATAGATGTGGATACCATAATGTTAGATGAAGTTCCTAGATTTGATGAATTATTTGAGCATTACCAGACAGAATATGATCATTTAGATAAAATAGGGTATGATAATATTTGGAATAAAGATATCTTAACTTCTAAAAATTATTATGAATTTAATCAGTGGCACATTAAAGAATTAGTCAGGCTTCGTTTCCTACCAAAGGAATGGCCTGAAGATATCAAAGAAATGATTTTTAAACTCAATGGAAAAGAGATGCTTATCCTTTCACAATTAGAGACAGAAATAAGTCTCGATCAATGGAATAACATTGATTTTAAAAATACCCCTGAATGGGTGAATGCAGAAGATAAAGCTAAAAATCTATTAAATAAAGATGAATCTTTGGAAGACTATGAAAACTGGAGTGGATTTGACCTTATAACTGATTTTTATAAACTAAGAAATGCAGATTCCCTGGCTTTAAAAGAGATCTCTCCTGAGAGAATTGAGCAATATAAACTTCTATCTAAAGTTCTTTCAGATACTGACATCAAACTTGTTTATGCAGATAATAAAATTTCTGGGGAAAATAGTATATCAAATGTTTTCAAAAAAAGGTTTAATGGCATTTTTTCTATCATGCTAAAATTTTCTACAGATCTTCCAAGTGAAAATTTCACCTTGGATATTAAAAATGGTACAATAACAAAAAGATAATATAAAAATAAAAGACCTCCCAGCTGTAATAGCAGTCGGGAGGTCTTTTATTTTAGTTTTCTTCAGCAAATACATCTTTACCCATGCTGCATGGCGGGCAAACCCAGTCTTCAGGCAGGTCTTCAAACTTAGTACCAGCTTCAATTCCGTTATCTACATCTCCAACTTCTGGATCATAAACATATCCACATACTTCACAAACATATTTTTTCATATCTTCCACCTCTTTTATAGTAATTTAATTATTTCCCTTCAAAATGTCTCTCTAATAAACCTTTGAATGCTTTTCCGTGTCTGGCTTCATCTTTAGCCATCTCGTGCACTGTATCGTGGATTGCATCGAATCCTAATTGTTTAGCTCTCTTAGCTAATTCGAATTTACCAGATGTAGCTCCATATTCAGCTGCTACTCTTAATCTTAAGTTTTCTTCCGATGAATCTGTTACCACTTCTCCTAACAATTCAGCAAATTTAGCTGCATGTTCTGCCTCTTCAAATGCAATTCTCTTGTAAGCTTCAGCTACTTCCGGATATCCCTCTCTGTCTGCTACTCTTGACATTGCCAAGTACATCCCTACTTCTGTACATTCTCCTGCAAAGTTAGCTTTTAAACCTTCGATGATCTCTGCATCCCCGCAAGCTAAACCTTCTCCTAATTTATGTTCAGTTGCCCACTCTTCAGTAGCATTCTCATCATAAGCTACGAATTTGTCTTTCCCTGCCTTACATACTGGACAGACCTCAAAACTTGCATCTAATATTTCCCCACATACTGTACATCTCATTTTAGCCATTCTAATTCACTCCCTTTATTTGATTTTCGTTTCATTTTTGTATTGATTACAAAATAATGATAACAGTTTTTAAATTGAAAGTCAAGGATTTTTTTTATACCTAATGAATTTTTTTTAAAAGGATTTATACATAAATAATCATATTAAGTATAGTAGTGAATATGATTATTTTTTAATTACCTTTGATTTGGTAATAGAGATTAAATATTTAACAGAAAGGAGCATTCCTGTATAATAAAAAAGTAAATGGTTGAAAAAAAAAGATACCTCGATGTAAAATTAAGACGACTAAACCCTAATATTTTACGGAGGTATCCACATGAAGTTTAACCAAAATAGCAAA